>DATHQQ010000025.1:0-9712 GCA_035482595.1 Verrucomicrobiia bacterium | reverse complement strand
ATGCGGTGCAGACTCATAGTGATCCGCGGACGCGGATCCGACCCCCCACCCTAACCCTCCCCCGCAAAGGGGGGGGGGAAGTTTTGGGAAGGCGGCTCGACTTATGTATATGCCCTAGCGCGGAAGCGGGAATCCTGGGCCCCCGGCTTCGTCGCTCGCCCTAGATGCCCGCTCTCACGGGAATGCCGGTGGAGAAAGTAATTCCTTTAATGCCCGCCCGCCCCCGGGCCATGGACCGAAGGGGGCTTCTTCATCAGGAAGATGAAGGGGATCACGCCGGCGAAGAGGATCGCCAGCAGCATGAAATCGTCGATATAGGAGAGCATCGCCGCCTGGCGGTTGACCATCAAGTCGATCTGGGCCTGGGCCATCTGCATGGCCTGGCGCGGCGAGCCGCCCAGCATGCTGGTCATATGCTGCGCCATATGGGCTGCGGTGGAATCGTAGCGGTGATCGCCGGCGGCGATGTGATCGACCAGGATGCTGCGGTGATATTGCGTGCGCCGCGCCAGGAAGGTGGTGAGCAGCGCGATGCCGATGCTGCCGCCCAGATTGCGCGACAAATTGATGATGGCCGAGGCGTTGTTGTTCTTCTCCCGCGGTATGCCGACATAGGCGACGGTCGAGATGGGGATGAAGAGGAAGGCGAGCCCCGCGGCCTGAAAGATGCGGGCGATCACGACGGTCCAATAGTCGACGTCGGTGTCGAAGGAGGTCATGTGGTAGAGGGCCGCCGCCGAAAGGGCGAGGCCGAAGACGATCATGTAGCGCGCGTCGATGCGCGAGATCAGGCGCCCCACCAGCGGCATCAGCAGGATGATGGAGAAGCCGCCGGGGGAGAGCACCATGCCCGCCGTGGTCGCGGTATATCCCAGGAGCGACTGGACGAATTGAGGGATCAGCTGGGTCGAGCCCAGAAGGATGAATCCCACCAGGAACATCATCACATTGGCGACGGCGAAGTTCGGGTTCTTCAGCAGCTTGAGATCGGTCAGCGGATTTTCCTGCCGGAGCTCCCAGACGATGAAGGCAATGATGCCGGCCGCCGAGGCGATGGCAAAGCCGGTGATGGTGTTGTCGGAGAACCAGTCGTTCTCCTGGCCGCGGTCGAGCACATACTGCAGCGCGCCCAGGCCCACGATCAGAAAGGCGAAGCCCCAATAGTCGATCTTGATGCCTTGCTGCTTCAGCCGCTCGCGCTCCTCGACCAGATGGGGCGGATCCTCGATCATCGCATCGATGAGGAAATAGAGGCCGATGCTGATGGGCACATTGATCAGGAAGATCCAGTGCCAGCTGTAATTGTCGGTGATCCAGCCGCCGAGGGTCGGTCCGATGGCCGGCGCGAAGACCACGGCGATGCCGTAGAAGGCGAAGGCCATGCCGCGCTGGGCGGGGGTGAATGTGTCGGCCAGGATCGCCTGGGCCGCCGGCTGCAACCCGCCGCCGGTCAGGCCCTGGATGGCGCGGAACAGGATCAGCAGGCCCAGCGAGGGCGCCAGGCCGCAGAAGAAGGAGCTGATGCCGAAGCCCAGGATGCAGGCGAGATAGAAGCGCTTGCGCCCCAGGACGGCGGAGAGCCAGCCGGTGATGGGGAGCACGATGGCATTGGTGACGAGATAGGATGTCAGAACCCAGGTCGCCTCGTCCTGGCTCGCCCCGAGGCTGCCGGCGATATGCTGCAGCGAGACATTGGCGATGGAGATGTCCAGCACCTCCATGAAGGCGGCCAGCGCCACGATGGGGGCGACGATCCAGCGGGTGGCCGGTGGTTCTGCCCCATGGGGTTCCGCAGAAGGCAGCCTGGCATGTGCCGGCCGATAGACGAGAGGCTTGCGGGCCGTGTCGCCGGTGGCACTCATGCCGGCGCTCCGCTACTTCGCCGTCGTGGTGTCGGTCGGGGCGTTGCTCGCGCCGTTGGTGGCTTCGGCGCGCATGTCGACGGTGGGCACGGCCGACATCCCGAGGCCGAGCACATGGCCGTCCTTCTGCAGCGTCGCCGCATCCTCGTCGAAGAGGATCTTCACCGGCACGCGCTGGACGACCTTGACGTAATTGCCCGTCGCGTTCTCCGGGGGCAGCAGGCTGAAATGCGAGCCGCTGCCATGCATGATGCTGTCGACATGGCCTCTGAAGTCGACACCGGGATAGGCGTCGACATGAATGGTGACGGGCTGGCCGGGGCGCATGTCGGTCAGCTGGGTCTCCTTGAAATTCGCGGTCACCCAGGGCGCGCCGTAGACCAGCGTGGCCAGAATCTGGTTCTTGTCCACCACATCGCCGTCATTGACCTGGCGCCGGGTGATGTAGCCGGTCTGCGGCGCCTGGATCTTGGTATAGGCGAGGTTGATCTCGGCGGTGTGCAGCGCGGCGCGGGCGGCCTCGACATCGGCCTTGGCCGAAAGCAGCTGGGCGGCCTTGACCGCGACCTGCTGCGCCGCCGTGCGCGCCTGATCGAGCGCCGCCTGAGCCTGGCCGATCTTCGCATGGGCGACCGTCACTCCCTGGGTGTCGGAAAGCTCCTGCGCCGCGCTGCTGCGCGCCGTGGCTTCGGCTTGGTCGAGGGTCTGGTGGGAGGCGTAGTCCTGCTTGGTCAGGGTCCGGTAGCGCTTCACATCGGCCCCGGCCCGGTCGGCCTCGGCGGTCGAGGAGACGAGCTGGGCGCGGGCCTGGGCCAGCCCCGCCGTGGCGAGCTCGAGGCCGGCCTCGGCCGAGGCGATGCTGGCCGCGGTCGTGGCCTGGGTGAGATCGAGATTGGCGCTGGCCTCCGCCTCGGCGGCCTCGGCGCGGGCGAGCTGGGCCTTGGCGCTGTCGCGCGCCGCCTCATAATCGCGGGGGTCGATCTCCAGCAGAAGATCGCCGGCCTTGACCGGCTGGTTGTCGTCGATGAGAAGCCGCAGCACCTTGCCGCCGACCTGGGGGCTGAGGGTCACGGCATTGCCGTCGATGAAGGCATCGTCGGTGGAGACCAGCCCGCGGTTCAGCCACCAGTAGGTGGCGCCACCGATGACGGCGACTGCCAGCACCGCCAGGGCGACGAGGCGGCGCAGGTTGGATTTCTTGCGCTTCGAGGATGCCGCTGTCTCCGGCGGGACGGTCCGGGCCGGCTTCTCGCCGCCCTTGGCCACAGGCGACTCGGCGGTTGCCGGCCTTTGGATCGGATCGGGCCGGGGAACAGGCTCGGATTTGAGCGGCGCGTCATCGGGCATTGTCGGATCCGGGCTCCGGAAACGGGCCAGTCTATGAACGGTCCGGTGAACTGAACGGTTCAGTTTGCTTGCGAAGGATCGGCGATTGCCCTATCTTGAGTCAACAGAAAACTGAACCGTACAGTCTAGTAGGAGTGAGGATGCCGGACCCCCTGACACAGCTCGAGGCCATGCCGAGCCCGAAGGCGCAGGAGATTCTCCAGGCGGCAAGGAGCGTCTTCATCGCCAAGGGCTTCGAGGCCGCCTCCATGGATGCGGTGGCCAAGACCGCCGGGGTCTCCAAGGCCACGGTCTATGCCCATTTCAAGAGCAAGAGCGATCTCTTCGCCGCCATCGTCGCGCAGGTGGCGGGGCGGCTGACCGGGGAGATCCGTGCGATCATGGAGGCCCGCCTGCCGCTACGCCAGGCGCTGACCCGCATCGGCGAGCACTTCCTGGAGATGCTGATAGATCCCGAGCTGGTGCGGATGTTCCGGATGATGGTGGCGGAGGCCGATCGCTTCCCCGATCTCGGCCGGATCTTCTACCGCGCTGGGCCCCTGGTCATGCAGGATTGTCTCGCCGGCTTCCTGGCGGAGGCGGCGGCCGAGGGCAAGCTCGCGATCGACGATCCAGCCCTTGCGGCGCGCCAGCTTCTGAGCCTCGTCAAGGTGGATCTACATCTGCGATGTCTCTTCGATACCGGGACCCAGCCGACCCCTGCCGAATGCGACCGGCAGGTGGCGGCGGCGGTGGAGATGTTCCTCAAAGCCTATGGCGCCCCTGGGGCCTATGGCGCCCCTGGCGCCTCGTGAGCGCAATCAGGAGCTGGGCGCCGAGGCCGTAGTAAGCGTGCCGGACTTGTCCGAATAGACGAAGCCATAGGCGGGATAGAGGATGCCCCAGGCCTGGGCCTGGTAGTTCCAGAACCGCACCAGGCTCCAGTCGTTATCGGGGGAGACGTCGGCCACCGGCATGGAATCGTAGATGACGCGCCGGCTGACCGGGTCGCTGCCGAAATTGGCGTGAGTGACACGGATCAGCCGGGGTCCCTGAATATCCATCACCACGGCAAGATGGCCGAGCTTCAGACGTTGGGTGCGGCTCAGCACCAGCACCGACATGAAGCGCGGCTGATGCCCGCGGTCGTATTTCCCCGAGGCCCCGTCCCACCAGCTCCAGGCGTCGCCCATAATGTCGATGCCCGACACCTGCCGGGCATAGGTGACGCATTGGATGAGGTCGCCCTGATAGGGATGGATGCCATCGGCGGCGCCGGGATTGCCGGGAACCATGGATGTCTGGGGCACCGGCGCGACCCCGCCGGTCTTGGCGCAGGCTGCCATCAGAAGCAGCGATAGCAGGAGGGTCGCTCGCCCCAGAGTCGAACGACCCAGAGTTGACCGACCCAAGCCTGGCCAACCCAGCCCCGCCCCGCCAACCCTCTCGCCCCGACCCCGCATTGCCCGCCGGCCCCGATCTCCCGGACAAGCTGTCCGAGATTTCCGTTATCCTAGCGGGCATTATAGCATGAATCTAGCCTAATACACGAGGTCTATTGCACAAGTGTCAGTTTGGGCCCCTCGACCTGGAAGCTGGAAAGACGGCGAAGGAAGCTCATCCCCAGGAGCGAGCTGCCGCCGTCGGCCCGGGACACCGAGGCTGCGACGTCGGTCAGGTGGATCGGGCCGAAGTCGACCGCCGGCAAGGTGACCGGCGCGCCCTCGACCGTGCCATTGGCGGTCTCATAGCGCCTCGTATAGGCGAGGTTGGGGGGATCGAAGCCGAGGCGGCGGGCGTCGGCGGGTGTCAGCATGACGTCGCTGGCGCCTGTATCGAGAATGAAGCTCACCGGCACGCCACCGACCTCGGCCCTGATGTGGAACTGGCCGTCATCGGCCATGGTGAAAATCACGCTGCCCTTGGAAGGCAGCGAATCGTCCGTCCGGGGTCGGGAGGGATCGAGTTCGCCCAGGATCCGATCGGCGAAGGGCCGGAGCTCGCCGCGGTAGCTGTAGCCCCCGACGAGCAGCAGGACCATGGCGCCCCAGAAGGCGAGCTGGCCGAGGGTCTTGCCCCAGCTCGACATGGGCGTGCTCGAGAAGCGTCCGAACAGGCCGGCGATCAGCAGCACCAGGAAGCCGCCCATATAGACGATGCGCATATCCTGATTGCTCGACAGCCGGTCCGCGAACAGCCAGTAGAGCAGGAGGATGAAGCCGGCGACGATGATCCCGGCGAGCAGAAAGCGGCGCCAGGGGGCACCCCGACCTGAAGCCATGATCAGGCGGGGGCTGTGGCGGGGGCGACGCCGATCATGGAATCGCGGGTCACCAGCGCCGCGAGCGCGGCCTCATCGAGGGATTCGCTGCCGGCGGGGCGGAGCGGCAGGACCAGATAGCGGCAGTCGGCGGTGCTGTCGACGACCCGGAGCTCCACCTCCGGCGCCAGCACCGTCCCGAATTCGGCCAGAACCTGGCGCGGCTCGGAGACCGCGCGGCTGCGATAAGCCTTGGTCTTGTACCAGGCGGGCGGCAGGCCGAGAACCGTCCGCGGATAGCAGGAGCAAAGGGTGCAGACCACGAGGTGATGCAGCCGCGGGGTGTTCTTCAGGGCCACGAGCTTGACCGCGCTGGAATCGATGCCGAGCTCCAGCACGGCCGCATTGGCATCGGCGAGCAGCCGTGCCTCATAGGCGGGGTCGCTCCAGGCCCGGGCCACGACCCGCGCCCCGTCGGCCGGCGTCTTCTGCTCCCATTCCTCGATCTTGCGGCGGATCTCTTCGGCGCTGACCAGCCCTTTCTCGATCAGCAGGCTGCGGATGGCCGCCTCGCGCTTTTCCCAGGCGTGGGTCGGATGATCGCTCTTGCCGGGATGGGGATGGCCATGCCCGGCCTCGTCATGGTGATGATGATCATGGGCCATGCTATGCCTCCACCGGCTCGAGCCAATGCTCGAAGATATCGAGGGCGAGGCTGTCGCCGGCGCCGACGTAGCCGGGCCAGATGTCGCTCTGCGGGAAGCGCACGAGATAGAGGGGCACCGGCGGCAGCCCGTCGGCGCCATAGGCGAGCCGCTCGGGATTGGGAAAGACCCCTTGCAGGGCTTCGATCCGGCCCTTGCGCCCGCGGATATAGCCGGGTGTGCGCATATGGCCCTTCACCGGCAGATCGCGCACCCGCACGGCCGCACCGGGCGTGAAGGCGGGTTCAGCCATCGGCCGCCAGCCGGTCTTCGATCTCTTGCGCGGTCAGCACGCCCTTCTCGATCAGCAGCCGCTCGATGGTATAGAGCCAGCGCTCGTAGTAGTCGTGGCGCTCATAGATCTCCGGCGGCAGGCTCTCGATGGTCCGACGCATCTCGTCGACATTGAAGAGGCCACGGGCTCTGAGCAGGGCCATCAGCGCATCGACCCGCCGCTCGGCGTGACTCGGGTCATGCTCGTCGCGCTCGACGGGGCCGGCGGGCAGGCCCCCCAGATCATGCATCGCTCTCATGGGTGTGATTCTATCCTGCTGGAAGCCGCGCGGCAAAGTCTGCTAGAGCAAGATCGGGTCAACTTGAATCAAGCTGACCCGTGAATCTTGCTCTGCTTAAATGATTGGAGCCCGATTCACGTCTCAAGCCGGCACGGCTTGAGACGATCAGGCTCCAGGGAAACATCATGAGCCTGCTCGACCGGATTCGCACCTGCCAGATCTGGGATCGCGCCCGCTACCGGCCCTTTCGCATCGCCGGCCAGGCGGTGGGATGGGTCAGGGAGGATTTCGCCGAGCGGCTGCGGGAATTTCCCAAGCTGTTCCGTATCTCGGCGGCCGCGGTCGATCTCGATCCCGGCCTGACCGGCTTCGAGCAGCGCAGCACGGCTTCGGCCGAAGCCCTGCTGGTGCTGAAGGAGCAGGGGCTCGTTCCGGGCTGGCGCAACGAGCCTTATCCCGTGGGCGGGGATTTCTACACCCCGCCGCTGATGCAGATGGAGCGCGCGGCGGTGCCGCTCTTCGGCGTGCGCGCCTATGGGGTGCATGTGAACGGCTTCGTGGGCTCGGGCGACGATCAGCGGCTCTGGGTCGGCAAGCGCGCGGCCAACAAGCAGACGGCGCCGGGCAAGCTCGACCATCTGGTCGCGGGCGGCCAGCCCATGGGGCTCAGCCTGATGGAGAATGTGATCAAGGAATCCGCCGAGGAGGCGGGCATGGACGCGGCGCTGGCAGGGCGCGCGCGGCCCGTGGGCTTCGTCAGCTATATCACCGAGCGCAGCGAAGGCCTGCGCAACGACATCTGCTTCGCCTTCGACATCGCCTTGCCGGACTCCTTCGTCCCCCGCAACACCGACGGCGAGATCGAATCCTTCTCCCTCTGGCCCATCGCCGAGGTGCGAAAGCGCATGGCGGAGACCGAGGATTTCAAGTTCAACGTCGCCTTGGTGAACATCGACTTCCTCATCCGCCACGGCCATCTCTCGCCGGATGAGCCGGGTTATGTGGATCTTGTCGAGGGGCTGCGGCTGTAGGCTAAGATTCCCTCTCCCGCTTCAAAGTGCGGGAGAGTGAATAGAAATTACGTCGCGCCGGTGGCCTGCATCACATCCATGGAGCCGGCGTAGATCATCTTCACCGCGACATAGAAGATGATGGCAAGCCCGATATAGGAGACCCAGGGAAAGCGCTTCAGCAGGCCGGCGATGAGGGCGGCGGCCAGGCCCATGAGGGCGACGGAGAGCACGAGGCCGAAGACCAGCACCCAGGTGTGCTCCAGCGAGATGCCGGCCACGGCGAGCACGTTGTCGAGGGACATGGAGATATCGGCCAGCACGATCTGGATCACCGCCTGGCGCATGGATTTGGGCCGGCCGGTGGGCTCGTCCGAATCCACCGGGACGCCGGCCGCGGCCTTCGCCTTGGCATGGTCCCTCTGCGCCTTGATCTCGCGCCAGAGCTTCCAGGTGACCCAGAGCAGCAGCAGCCCGCCGGCCAGCGTGAGCCCGATGATCTGAAGCAGCTTGGTGGTGACGACGGCGAAGCCGACGCGCAGGACCGTGGCCGCGACGATGCCGGTGAAGATGACCTTCGCCCGCTGATGGCGGGGCAGGCCCGCCGCGACCAGGCCGACGACGATGGCATTGTCGCCCGCCAGGACCAGATCGACCACGACGACCTGCGCCAGGGCGCTCAGCTCCGAAAGCGTTACGATCACCGACGCATCACCGGATTCCGCCCCCTACAACCTTGCGTAATCCCCATGTTGGGAGCCGGCGCGCGATCGGCAAGCCGCCGCAGCGCGCTGTCTCACACTTCCCTGCCGCGTGGAACGGGCGATCGATGCTCGAATCCCGCCATGGCCCGGACGTCGGCGGCGCTGCAGCCGGCGGCGCGGAGTGCTGCCAGGGTCATGGCCCCATCGCGCTTTGCCAGGCGTTCCCCTTTCTCATTCAGCAGGAGCCGATGATGGCGCCAGCGGGGTACGTCCATTCCGAGCAAGGCCTGCAGCAGGCGATGGACGTGGGTGGCAGGCAGGAGGTCCTCTCCCCGCGTCACCAGAGTCACGCCTTGGAGGTGGTCGTCGAGGGTGACGGCCAGATGATAGCTGGCGGGCGCGTCGCGCCGGCCCAGCACCACATCGCCCAGAAGCCCGGGCTCGACCCGAAACAGCCCATGATCCAGATCCTCCCAGGAGAGCGGCCCCGCCACCTCGCCCGCCTTGGCGCTGTCGAGGCGCAGCGCATAGGGCTCGCCTGCCGCGATGCGCCGCGCCCTTGTGTCGTCGGGCAGACCACGGCAGGTGCCGGGATAGAGCGGCCCCTCCGGCCCCTGGGGCGCGCCGGCGGAGGCTGCGATCTCGGCCTGGATCTCGCGGCGACTGCAGAAACAGGGATAGAGCAGGCGGCGGACGGCGAGGGTATCGAGGGCCTTGCGATACTCGCCGAGATGTTCCGATTGCCGGCGCGGCGGCGTCTCCCAGCTAAGGCCGAGCCAGACGAGATCCTCGAGGATGCCGGTCTCGAATTCCGTCCGGCAGCGGCTCGGGTCGATATCTTCGATGCGCAGCAGGAAGCGGCCCTTCGCCGCCCGTGCGAGGCGCTCGGCGAAGAGCGCGGCAAACGCATGGCCCAGATGCAGGCGGCCGGTGGGGCTGGGGGCGAAGCGGGTGACGATCTGCGAGGAAGCTTGCATCCGACGAGGGGCTCGGGAGAAATGAGGCCATGACGATCAAAGCCACACTGGTTCAGCCGCCCATCGAGGGCAAGCGGCTTGCCGTCGCCTTGCGCGTGCTCGGCAAGCAGGATGCCGACCTCGCCCGGGCCTGGGAGGAGGTCGGCGCCCCGCCGCCGCGTTCGCGCCCGCCGGGCTTCGCCTCTCTAGTGGATATCGTCCTGGCGCAGCAGCTCTCCACCGCCTCCTATCGCGCCATCGCCGCGCGCCTCGAGGCGGCGGCCGGCGCGATCACGCCGCAATCGATCCTGACGCTGGGCGAGGGAGGCTTGCGGGCCGTGGGCTTCTCGCGCCAGAAGGCGGCCTATGCCCGCG
>DATHQQ010000024.1:0-6646 GCA_035482595.1 Verrucomicrobiia bacterium | reverse complement strand
TGGGAGCAGTCGACCACCATGCCGACGCGGTTCATCTCGGCGATGACCTCGCGCCCGAATTCGCTTAAGCCGATATCCTCGTCATGGCAGCCGCCGCCGGCCAGATTGTTGCGGTTGTAGGCGAAGAGCATCTGGCGCACGCCGAGACGGTAGTAGAGGTCGACCATCCCGATATCGCCGTTGAGCGCGTTCATGCCTTCGAGGTCGAAGGTGACCGCGAGCTTGCCCTGGCTGCGGGCGCGCAGGATGTCGTCGACGGTTTCGACCTGGACCAGGGTTGCCGGATGGGTGCGGATCCAATGCCGGTATTTCGATACGGCCTCCAGCGTCTCAGTCCAGGGGACGACGTCATAGCCGGCATTGATCGAGAGATAGTCGATGCCGGCCGCGCGCCAGCGCTCCAGATCGGCGAGGATCGAGGGCTTCGAAAAAGCGAAGCCGCCGTGATCGTCCCAGACCAGGGCCGAGGCATGCAGGGCCGCGGCCTTCTCCGAGATTCCCCAATCTGCCGTCGTGCTGTTGAGCATGCTCAGTGCCCTTTTCTGATTTCGAGTACACGCCTGTCGGGATAGTCCCTGAGCGCCATATCGCCGGCAATAGGGAAAAGTCGTATTTTTGCGAATTGAACCATCGGTGCCGCCGCCGTCCAGGCTGTCATTGCCCGCCCCGAACTTTTCGAGCGTTAACCCGGCCGCGCCTTCGCCTCGTGCTCGCGATGCCCGCCACCGATCTTGTCCAGGCTCACCCGCGTCGTCTCGATGCGGAAGATCCAGGTGATGGCCGCCCCCAGCAGGGAGGTGATCACCAGGATATGCAGCAGGCCCCGGGTCCCGATATCGGCGAGGAGGATGGGGAAGAGGAAGGCGGTCGTCACCGCGCCGACCTTGGCGAAGGCGGCGGCAAAGCCCGCGCCCACGCCGCGGATGGCGGTGGGAAAGACCTCGCCGGCCAGAAGATAGGTCTGCGCATTGGGGCCGAGATTGGTCATGAAGTTGAACAGCATGAAGCCGGCGAAGATCAGCAATACATGGACGCTGCCGTCCATGCGGGTGGAGAAGGAGGCGAGCAGCAGCCCCGCGGCGCAGCCGATGAAGCCGAAGCCCTGGAGGGTGATCCGGCTGATCTTGTCGGCGAGGAGCACGGCCGCGACGATCCCGATCAGCAGCAGCAGGTCGATGAGCGCCGCCCCCTTGGCCGCCAGCATGTCGTTGTGGATGAGATCGCTCAGGTTGCGGGCATGGACGGGCTCATGGCCGAGGGAGGCGGCCAGGATCGTCGGGGTGAAGATACCGATGCCATAGGTTCCGAGATCCTGCAGGAACCAGGGCACCGAGGCCAGGATCGTCGCCCGCCGGTTGCTCCGGTTGAAGAGAATCGCGTAGCGGGCCAGGTGAGGCCCATGGGGCGAATGGTGCCGGAGACCGGGATCGAGCCTGACGCTCCGCGGATAGGGCGGGTCGCGCCGCAGGAGGCTCGCCGTGGTCTGCTCGGCCTCCTCGATCCGGCCGCGCGACAGCTGCCACGACGCGCTCTCCAGCACGAAGAAGCGCCCGATGGTCACCAGCAAGGCCGGGACGATGGCGCTCGCATACATCCAGCGCCAGGCGCCGATATCGGGGATGTTGTGAAGCACCTCATAGCCGACGGCGGTACCGGCCAGCACGCCCAGGGCCTGGAAGCCGAAGGCGCTCAGCACCAGCCGTCCCCTGAGATTGCTGGGCGTGCTCTCCGAGATCATGAGATGGGCGGTCGGATAGTCGCAGCCCAGCGCCAGCCCGATTCCGAACAGGAAGACGATGAGCCAGGGGAGGCTGGGGCTGGCGGTCAGCAACACCAGGAACACGACGAAGATGATCATCTCGCCGATGAACAGGAGTTTGCGGCCGAAATGATCGGCCAGCCCGCCGAGCGCGATGGCACCGATCAATATGCCGAACAGCGTCGCTGCGCTGACGAGGCCATGCTCGGTCGCCGTCATGTTGAACTCGCGCGCGATCAGGGGCGTGGCCACCCCCGTCATGAAGACGACCAGGCCTTCGAAGAATTTGCCGGCGGCGGCGAGCGCCCAGATGCGCCATTGCATCGCGGTCATGGGCGTGGAGGCGACGGCCGTCCCGTCGGCCCAGACCGGCCTTTCGTCGATGTAGTCCTGGACGGATCGTGCGATGTCTTCGCGCGAGGGTTCGCCAGCCGTCATGATCGTCCCCTCACGCGATCCAACCGGCGCCGGGAGACGGCGCCGGTCCGTTTAGAGGCCCGCCGTTCAGCTCCGCCGGCCGAGAACCCGCCACGCGGCGGGCAGGCCGCAGGCCCCCAGCACGATCTTCAGCGCATCGCCGAGGAGAAAGGGCAGCAGGCCGTATTTGATCGCATCCGCCGCGCCGATCTGGAAGGCGAGCCAGGCCAGGCCCATGGCGTAGATGATGAGATTGCCGATGACCATGGCCGCGGCTGCCGACCAGAGGCTGCGGTCCCAGCCGCGCTCGGCAAGCCGCCCGCAGATGCCGGCGGCCACGACGAAGCCGAAGAGATAGCCGGCCGTCGGACCGTAGAGGTTGTGAAGGCCGGCACCCTCGCTCCAGCCCCCGGCGAAGACCGGCAGGCCGATGGCGCCTTCGACCAGATAAAGGGCCATGGTGGCGACGCCCAGCCGCCAGCCATAGGCGACGCCCAGCACCAGCACCACCAGGGTCTGCATGGTCACGGGCACGGGATAGAGCGGGATCTGGATCTTGGCCGAGAGCCAGAGCAGCACCGTGCCGCCCAGGGCCAAAGCGACATTGCGCAGGGCCGGAGACATCCTGGCCTGGGGCCAGAGCACCGCCGCCAAGGTCGGCCGGTCGTCGGTAAGGTGAAGCAGGGACATGTCGTGGACTCCCCCAAATCGGTACAAGGACTGACGCCGGAGCTTATGACAAACTTGGCCCCAGGGTGCAACGCATCCGGCAGGGACGCCTGGCCGACCGCGGACCGCTTGACCGCGGGCGGGGCCTCAGGGAAAGTGCCGACCTGCTTTCCAAGGGAGGACGACATGGCGACGAATGCGGAACTGCTGGATCGGCGTAACAAGGCCGTTGCCCGGGGCGTCGCCAGCGCCACGGGGGTCTATGCGGCACGGGCCGAGAATGCCGAGATCTGGGATGTGGAAGGCAAGCGCTATATCGACTTCGCCGGCGGGATCGCGGTGCTCAATACCGGCCATCGCCATCCCAAGGTGATGGCCGCGGCGCGCGAGCAGCTCGAGCGCTTCACCCATACGGCCTTCCAGGTGTTGGCCTATGAGCCCTATATCGCGCTCTGCGAGCGGCTCAACAAGCTCGCCCCCTTCAAGGGCCCGGCCAAGACCGTGCTTTTCACCACCGGCGCCGAGGCGACGGAGAATGCCATCAAGATCGCGCGTGCCGCCACCAAGCGCACCGGCGTCATCGCCTTCAGCGGCGCCTTCCACGGCCGCACCTTGCTGACGATGGCGATGACCGGCAAGACGCTCCCCTACAAGAAGAACTTCGGGCCGATGCCGGCGGAAGTCTTCCATGTGCCCTTCCCGATCGAGCATCACGGGGTGACGGTCGAGGATTCACTCAAGGCGCTGCAGTTCCTGTTCAAGGCCGATATCGAGCCGAGCCGGGTCGCGGCCATCATCATCGAGCCCGTCCAGGGTGAGGGCGGCTTCTACATTGCCCCGAACGAGCTGCTGCTGGCGCTGCGCCGGCTCTGCGACGAGCATGGCATGCTGCTGATCTCCGACGAGGTGCAGTCGGGCTTCGCGCGCACCGGCAAGATGTTCGGCATCGAGCATTCGGGCGTCGAGCCGGACATCATCGCCATCGCCAAATCACTGGCCGGCGGCCTGCCGCTCTCCGGCGTCATCGGCAAGGCGGCGGTCATGGATGCGGCGGAGCCGGGCGGGCTCGGCGGCACCTATGGCGGCAATCCCGTCGCCTGCGCCGCCGCACTCGCCGTGCTCGACGTCATCGAGCAGGAGAAGCTGCTGCAGCGGGCCGACGCCGTGGGCGCGCGCATCAAGGCGAAGCTCGAGAAGATGTCGCGGAGCAATACCCTGATGCCCATGGCCGCGATCCGCGGTCCCGGCGCCATGGTGGGATTCGAGATCGTGAAGGAGCGCGGCGGCTTCGTGCCCGATCCGGAGGCGACCAAGCTGTTGACCGAGCGGGCGCTGGCGCTGGGCTTGGTCGTGCTCTCCTGCGGCGTCTACGGCAATGTCATCCGCATCCTGGTGCCGCTGACCGCGGCCGATGCGGTGATCGACGAGGGCATGGATCTGCTGGAGCAGGCGATGAAGGTGGCGGCGTAGGGCGTGAACTCATAAACCTGCCACTGAAATGCTCGTCCGGAATCATCAGTAACCGGAAATACTGTAGATACCTCAAGATCGACGAGATCGACCCGTGAGGCGTACGGGCTCGGCGAGATCGAGTCCGCTTTGGAGGTGAAGCCGGACATTGCCTCGCCGCTCGCCGAGGTCCGAGTCTGACCCGAAGCGGACCTTTGGCCAGGAAATCCTAAGTGCATCCGTCGGTACGTGGCCGATTCCGGGGTTGGTAAGAGTGGTCAGGTTGCAGCACTATGCAATTTCGAGATGCCCCAGTGATCCTCTACCTGATAAAATACTTTTGGTAGTCTCGCGATCTGAAGGGCGCTCGCCATGGCGCGGCCTCACAGCTTGTTCGACTTGGATCAATTTACTGCCGAATGCCGCGAGGCGTTGAGGGATGCATCACCGTCCAGAGTGATACGCGAAATCGTTGCGCGGGCTGTGTCCGAGCCATCGGCCGTCCGGAGGGAGCTGGGCGAACCGAAACGGGCTGAGTTGCAAAGGCTCTATCACTCCTCAGACCTCACCATCCTCAATCTCGTTTGGGCACCTCATATGACGGTCGTACCGCATAATCATCGGATGTGGGCGGTCATCGGCATCTACAGCGGATGTGAGGACAACATCTTTTGGCGCCGTGTCAAAGATGGGACCGGCGGCAAGGTTGAAGCCGCGGGAGCACAGACACTTGTCGAGAAGGATGCGGTGCCATTAGGGCGCGACGTTATACACTCGGTGACCAATTCAACTTCGCGATTCACTGGAGCAATTCATGTCTATGGTGGAGACTTTTTTGGCGCCGAGCGAAGTGAATGGGATCCGGAAACACAGCTAGAACAGCCATTCAGCGTGGAAAGGACGCTCCGTTTGTTTGCGGAAGCGAACGCCCGTTACCCAACCAACTAAGGCTGATTGCCCAGTCAGAAGTCGCTCTCTACCGGGCCCGTGCCAAGGAACTGCACCTAGAAGGCGCCCAAACCAGCTGGCCCGACGTGCGCGAGCGGGTCATAAGGCTTGCTGAGGAATATGAGTTGAGGAATCCGGCGCCTGAGGGCGTCACGCGAGCCGCGAAAAGTCAGCCGCGCTCTAAACCCGGAGTAGTTCCATGCCCATTGATGCCCTATCGGATACCGGTGTTACGATCGGATCGACCGGCGCGCATCGGCCGGCGCTGATGGGCACGCGGCATATGGCGGCCGCCGGCCACGATGCCGCCGCTCACGCGGCCTTCGCCATCCTCGAGGCCGGCGGAAATGCGGCCGATGCCGGCGTCGCCGCGGGGCTGGCCCAGCTCGTCCTCCCGGACGACCGATAGGGCCCAACACCCTGATTCGCGAACCTTCGCGAGCGTCGGATCACCATCCCGTGAGCTGTGACCAGGATCACTGGAGCGTTGGGCGGAGCAAGCAACACTCGATCCAACAAGCGGCGGCAGATCATGCAGCACCGCGCCGTCTTGAGCTTTCAACCCCAGCTGCTCAGGAGGAGGAATATGAAGTACATGTCATCCCAGATTGCGTGTAGGGCAGATCCCACCGCACATCTGGGAGAATGCCGGATGAGCGAGATGATTTCGGATTACGCTGGCGATATGGGCTCAATTCGCCAGCGGATGGTTGAACATCCAGTATTTGCAGCGATTGGCGATATCCACTCCCTGCGGATTTTCATGGAGGCGCACGTCTTTGCGGTTTGGGACTTCATGTCACTTGTCAAGCGACTGCAGCGCGACCTCACATGTGTCGAGGTCCCTTGGTTGCCGCCGCGAGACCGTCAGGCCGCGCAATTGATCAATCAGATCGTGCTCGGCGAGGAAACCGACGTCGGCCCCAGCGGAGAACCCGTCAGTCATCTCGAGCTTTACCTCGGAGCAATGCGGGAGGTCGGCGCCAATACGGCAGGTTTCGAACTTTTCCAGACCGCTCTCGCAAAGGGCGCCACCCTCGAAGAGGCGTTCGACCACGCTGCAGTGGCGCCATTCATCTGTGAGTTTACCGGCTACACGCTGCAGATCGCCAGCCGAGCACCTTTGTTGGCGGTTATGGCCAGCTTCTTCCATGGCCGGGAGGATGTCATCCCGCGCATGTTCACCAACTTACTGGAAAAGTGGCACATCAGCGCCGACCAAGCCCCAATGTTCGTATACTACCTAAAGCGCCACATCGAAGTGGACAGTGACCAACACGGTCCAGCCGCAAAAGCCATTCTCGCAGCCGCGACCGCCGATGATCCGCGGCGCGAGTTTGAGGTTCTAAGCGCAGCGCGCCAGAGCATCGAAGCGCGCATCAGGTTGTGGGATGGGCTTTTGAC
>DATHQQ010000023.1:0-5308 GCA_035482595.1 Verrucomicrobiia bacterium | reverse complement strand
AGACATGGGGCAGTGCTCGAAGATAGAGATCGTAGGCATCGAGATTATCCACCGGTTTTCGGTGCGCGCGGTCGATCTCTGCTTTGCGCATCGTCGGTTCGATGGCACCGACCACACTTCCGGTGATCTTGTCCTGCAGGTCAAAGACATCGTCCAGGTCACCGTCGAACCTGTCGGCCCACAGATGGGCGCCGGTCGCCGCGTCGATCAGCTGGCCCGTGATGCGCAACCGTCTTCCCGATTTACGGACGCCACCCTCCAGCACGTAACGCACGCCCAGTTCCTTGGCGACCTGACGCACGTCTACCGCCCGGCCCTTGTAGGTAAAGGTAGAATTTCGCGCGATCACCAACAGCTGGTTGAATCGGGAGAGGGCAGTGATGATGTCCTCGACCATTCCGTCGACGAAATACTCCTGCTCAGCGTCTCCGGACATGTTCGTGAACGGCAGCACGGCAATTGAAGGTTTGTCGGGCATCGCAGGCCGCACGAACGGTCCCTCTGGTGTCGGGGCATCGCTCACCGGCTTCGCCTGGGCAGCGCCTCCCACCTGCAGGGAATAGACCCGCATAGGTTCGGAAATATTTTTCAGATTCGTCTCGCCAAGATCGCTGACCGCGAGATCCAGTCTAGCTCTTACTTGCCGATAGGCATCTTCCGACAGACATATGGCGCCGGGCGTGGCAACGCCCTCCAATCGCGAGGCGATGTTGACGCCATCGCCCACCATCACTCTCCTCGACGACATCGCCGATGTGGATGCCGATGCGAAACTCGATGCGGCGCTCCGCCGGCAAGCCGGCATTGCGCTTCGATCATGGCATTCTGCACCTCGATGGCGCATCGCACGGCATCGACAACGCTGCGGAACTCGACCAGCGCGCCATCGCCCGTGCGCTTCACCACGCGCCCCTTGTGCACGGCGATGGTGGGATCGATCAGGTCGGCCCGCAGGGCGCGCAGTCGCGCGAGCGTGCGGTCTTCGTCTGCGCCGGTGAGCCGGCTGAACCCAACCGCGTCAGCCGCAAGGATCGCTGCAAGCTTTCTAACTCTGGCAATCTGGTTGTCTCCCCTCGCTCAGCTTATCATGTAGCCGAGTCGAAATGAGCATGTTTGTTCGTCGCAGTTGATGGAGAAGTTGCCAAGCGATCCGATCATTTCATGCGACATCACGCCCATAGCGGAGCCTAAGTTGATAGGCCGGTGGGCGACTGGGGGCAAACCGCCAATAGCCGCTTCAGGCCAATCGCGTCGATTTCGCGATGTCTGCCGTAAGTCGGCTCACCCTCCAACAGCGGACATGCTGTTTGGCCACTGATCCCCTGGTCCTGAGCATGATTCAAGCTCCGAAAGTGGAGTATCGAATCATGCGCTATGAACTCAGCGACTGCGAATGGGGCGTCATCAAACCGATGCTCCCGAACAAACCACGCGGCATTCCCCGCGTGGACGACCGGCGTGTCCTCAATGGCATCTTCTGGGTCTTGCGGTCGGGAGGGCCGTGGCGGGACCTGCCGGAAATCTACGGACCCTGTACGACTTGCTACAATCAGTTCGTCCGCTGGCGGCGGGCTGGCGTCTGGGACCAGATCATGGAGGCGTTGGCCGCCGCTCACGAAGCGACCGTGCAGATGATCGATACCTGTGTCGTGCGCGTGCATTCAAGTGGCGGCTTGTCTAACTCGCGCCGCGTGTATGAACTGGAGCACCCTGGGGGACAGTTGCCGGGCACCTCAGGGCGTTCCAACCTGCATCGCTGCGGGATGTATGGGCTTATGTTCCCTTGCCATCCCGGCAATCACCCAAGCCCGGGGACGAAGCGGATGAATGAGACCTCGGATTTCATGATGATGCCGAACGACTAGCAGCACTGAGCTTGCCCGTGTAGCTCGAGAGTGTTACACACGACGGAGTGGAAGCGACAGATCGACGCCCGTAAGCCCCTGATACACAAGGGCTTCTAGGAAGATGGCGGAGGGGGAGGGATTCGAACCCCCGATGCCCTTGCGGGCATAACGGTTTTCGAGACCGCCGCGTTCAACCGCTCTGCCACCCCTCCGCGGGGCCTGGCGGGGCGGTGGGTCTGGGGTTGGTCCAGGCCGCCCGGCCAAGCGAAAACGGGCCGGGACCTTAGCGAAGTGAGGTCCCCGCTTCAAGGGGGCGGCCGGAGCCCCAAGCGGAGGTTCCGCCGGCGGGGCCGGGGCCTGAATCCCATTGACACCCCGCCGCCCGTGGCTATAGTCCGCGGCTTCCAGCGGACACCCCTGGGTGGCCGCGACCCCAATCATGCGCGTCAGAACCATGTTCGCAGTGCTCAAAACCGGCGGCAAGCAATACAAGGTCGCCAAGAACGACATCATCGAGATCGAGCGCCTGCCCGGCGAGGCGGGCGAGACGATCGTCTTCGACCAGATTCTGATGGTCGGCGACGGCGCCTCGGCCACGGCCGGCGCGCCTTTGATCGCCGGCGCCTCGGTGGCGGGCACGCTGCTGGAGCAGGCCAAGGGCGACAAGGTCATCGTCTTCAAGAAGCGCCGCCGCCACAATTACCGGCGCAAGCGCGGCCATCGCCAGGAGCTCTCGGTCGTGCGGATCGACGAGATCCTGACCGACGGCGCCAAGCCCACGGCGAAGCCCGCCGAGGCCGCGGCGGCCGAGGCATAAGGAACAGGATCCATGGCTCATAAGAAAGCAGGCGGAAGTTCCCGCAACGGGCGCGACAGCGCCGGCCGGCGCCTCGGCGTGAAGCGCTACGGCGGCGAAGACGTGATTCCCGGCCATATCATCCTGCGCCAGCGCGGCACCAAGTTTCATCCCGGCAGCAATGTCGGCATGGGCAAGGACCACACGATCTTCGCGACGGTCGAGGGCAAGGTCTCCTTCCATCGCACCACCGGCGGACGCACCCTCGTCTCCGTGGAGCCGCAGACCTAGCCCAACCCCGTCATCACGCGCTCGATGAGGGGGAATGGCTCGCCATTCCCCCTTTTCATTTTTGGCCCCCATTTACCCGGGCCCCTCGTCCTTCGGGGCCCGGCCCCGAGCTCAGCCATGAAATTTCTCGACCAGTGCAAGATCTATGTGAAGAGCGGCGACGGCGGGGCCGGGGCCGTCTCCTTCCGCCGCGAGAAGTTCATCGAGCTCGGCGGGCCCGACGGGGGTCATGGCGGGCGCGGCGGCGATATCATCATCGAGGCCGTGCCCAATCTGAACACCCTGATCGACTATCGCTACCAGCAGCATTTCCGCGCCGGCCGCGGCAATCACGGCATGGGCAAGGACCGCAGTGGGGGCAGCGGCAAGACCCTCATCCTCAAGGTGCCGGTGGGGACCCAGATCCTCGACAATGACCGCGAGACCCTGCTCTTCGACTTGACCAAGCCGGGCGAGCGCATCGTGCTGGCGCGCGGCGGGGACGGCGGCTTCGGCAATGCCCATTTCAAGACCTCGACCAACCGGGCGCCCCGCCAATACGGCCCCGGCTTCCCGGGCGAGGAGCGCTGGATCTGGCTGCGCCTCAAGCTGATCGCCGATGCCGGGCTGGTCGGCCTGCCCAATGCCGGCAAATCGACTCTGCTGGCTGCCGTCAGCCGGGCGAAGCCCAAGATCGCGGACTACCCCTTCACCACCCTCACCCCCCAGCTCGGCGTCGTGCGCCGGGACAATCGCGAATTCGTCCTGGCCGATATCCCCGGGCTGATCGAGGGCGCCCATGAGGGTGCGGGCCTCGGCGACCGATTCCTCGGCCATGTCGAGCGCTGCGGCGTGCTGATCCATCTGGTCGACGGCACGGCGGAGAAGCTGGGCCAGGCCTATCGCACCATCCGCGCCGAGCTCGAGGCCTATAGCCCGAAGCTCGCCGCCAAGCCCGAGCTGGTCTGCCTGAACAAGATCGACGCGCTGGATCCCGCCACCATCGAGCGCCAGGCCCGGGCACTGGCCCGCGCCGTCAAGGCCGCCGGGCCCGCCCAGGGCAAAGCGAGCCGGGTGATGCGCATCTCCGGCGTCAGCGGCAAGGGGGTGGACCAGCTCCTCGAAGCCGCCTTCGCGGCGATCGAGGCCCACCGCGCCGCCACGGCGCCGGCGGCCGAGCCCGCCGAGGTGGAGCTCTCATGAGTGCGCTCGGCGTCACCTCGGAAGCCCTGGCCGCCCCCGGGCTGGCCGGCGCCAAGCGGGTGGTCGTCAAGATCGGCTCCGCCCTGCTGGTCGAGGAGGAGAGCGGCGACATCCGCCGGCGCTGGCTCGAAGCCCTGGCCGATGACGTGGCCGCGCTCCGAGCCGAGGGGCAGGAGGTGATCCTCGTCTCCTCCGGCGCCATCGCCGTGGGCCGGCGCCATCTGGGTCTTGCCGCCGGCACGCTGCGGCTGGAGGAGAAGCAGGCGGCGGCGGCCACGGGCCAGATCCGCCTCGCCCATGCCTATCAGGAGGCCCTTGCCCGCCATGGCATCACCGTGGCCCAGGTCCTGCTCACCCTCGAGGATACGGAAGACCGGCGGCGCCATCTCAATGCCCGCGCCACCCTGGCCACCCTGCTGAAGCTCCGGGCCGTGCCGGTCATCAACGAGAACGACACCGTGGCCACCTCGGAGATCCGCTTCGGCGACAACGACCGCCTCGCCGCCCGGGTCGCCGCCATGATCGCGGCCGATGCCTTGGTGCTGCTCTCCGACATCGACGGGCTCTACAGCGCCGATCCAAAGCTCGATCCAACCGCCCGCCACATCCCCCTGATCGAGGATCTCTCGCCGGAGATCGAGGCCATGGGGGGCGAGGCCCTGCCCGGCTACAGCTCCGGCGGCATGGTGACCAAGCTCGCCGCCGCCCGCATCGCCATCGGCGCCGGCTGCCGCATGGCCATCGCCGATGGGCTGCGCCTGAACCCGTTGGCGGCCATGGCGGAGGGGGCTCGCTGCAGCTGGTTCGTCCCCGCCGGCTCGCCGCTGACCGCGCGCAAGAAATGGATCGCCGGCGCCCTGAAGCCCGTGGGCAGCCTGACCGTCGACGACGGCGCGCTGAAGGCGCTCTCCGGGGGCAAGAGCCTGCTGCCCGCCGGCGTCGTCGCGGTCGAGGGCCGCTTCGAGCGCGGCGATGCGGTCCGCGTTCTCGACCGCGCCGGCCGCGAAGTCGCGCGCGGCCTCTCGGCCTATTCGGCGGCCGATGCCCAGCGGATCATGGGGCATAAGAGCCGTGAAATCGAAGCTTTGCTGGGCTATCGTGGCCGCGACGAGATGATCCATCGCGATGACCTGGTGGTGGAGCGATGAACGCACCCAACGCAACCGAGAGCGAGCAGAGCGCCCAGATCGAG
>DATHQQ010000022.1:0-14083 GCA_035482595.1 Verrucomicrobiia bacterium | reverse complement strand
CTCCTTCAACGTCAAGGGCGGGCGCTGCGAGGCCTGCCAGGGCGACGGCGTCATCAAGATCGAGATGCATTTCCTCCCGGACGTCTATGTCCAATGCGATACCTGCAAGGGCAAGCGCTACAACCGGGAAACCCTGGAAATCACCTTCAAGGACAAGTCGATCGCCGACGTCCTCGACATGACGGTGGATGAGGGAATCGCCTTCTTCAAGGCCGTGCCCGCAATCCGCGACAAGCTGCAGATGCTGCAGGAAGTCGGCCTCGGCTATATCCATATCGGCCAGCCCGCGACGACTCTCTCCGGCGGCGAGGCCCAGCGGGTGAAGCTCTCACGCGAACTGTCGCGCCGCGCCACTGGCCGCACCCTCTACATCCTCGACGAGCCGACCACGGGCCTGCATTTCGACGATGTGCGCAAGCTGCTGGAGGTGCTGCACCGCCTGGTGGATACCGGCAATACCGTGCTGGTCATCGAGCATAATCTCGAGGTCATCAAGACCGCCGACTGGATCATCGATCTGGGTCCCGAAGGCGGCGACAAGGGCGGGCGCGTCGTGGCGCAGGGCACGCCGGAGCAGGTCGCCGAGGTGGCGGCCAGCTACACCGGCCAGTATCTCGCGCCCTATCTTCGCAGCCCCCTCCGCCAGAAGGCGCGGAACCGGGCGTGAGCCGTCCCCTGATCATCGATACCGACCCCGGCATCGATGATGCCCTGGCGATCCTGCTGGCCTGCGCCTCGCCGGAGCTGGAGTTGCAGGCGCTCACCACCGTCGCCGGCAATGTGCCCTTGGCGCGGGTCACCGAGAATGCCCTGAAGCTCCTCGAGCTGGGCGGCAAGGCGCAAGTCCCGGTCTATGCCGGCTCGGACGCGCCGCTCGCCCGCAAGCCCACCGTCGCCCAGGTCCATGGGACCAGCGGCATGGACGGGGCCGATCTGCCCCCACCCCCGGCCCGGCCCCAGACGCGCCACGCGGTCGATCATCTGGTCGAGACCCTGTCGGGCGCCGCGCCGAAAAGCGTCACCCTCGCCGCCATCGGCCCGCTGACCAATGTCGCGGCGGCGCTCCAGCGGGCGCCCGGCATCGGCGCGGCCCTGGCGGAACTGGTGATCATGGGCGGGGCGACATCCAAGATCGGCGGCAATATGTCCTCGCATGCCGAATTCAACATCTTCGTCGATCCCGAGGCCGCGGCGGTCGTGTTCGCCAGCGGCCTGCCCATCACGCTCGTGCCCCTCGATCTCTCCCATCAGATGCTCGCGAGCCTGGCGCGGATCGAGCGCTTCGCTGCCATCGGCGGCCCGGTCGGCCAGGCGGTCGCCGGCATGCTGCGCTATTTCCACGACGGCGACGGCCATCTCCATGACCCCCTCACCATCGCCTGGCTGCTGCGGCCCGATCTCTTCACCGGCCGGCGCGCGAAGATCCACATCGAGACCAGCGGGACGCGCGACGGCGAAACGGTCTTCGACTGGCGCGAAGACGGCAATTGCCGGGTCCTGCTCGAGGGCAAGGACGAGGACTTCTTCGATTTCCTGATCGAGCGTCTGGCCCGGCTCTAGACCAACCCTCTTCCGTCATACCCGCGAAAGCGGGTATCCAGGGCGCGCGGCAAACTGCGCGACCTGTGGCCCTGGATTCCCGCTTTCGCGGGAATGACGGGGGTGAAGGAGCGTTCTAATCTCTTATGTCGATCATTGCTCAGGGGGAGATTCTGTGATGAGGGGCGTATCGGCCTGGTTCTTTGGATCCGCCGTCGTCTACGGCATTCTCGGCATGCTGCTGGGTAACATCATGGGGGTGACCCAGGACCATTCTCAGCTCGTCACCCACGCCCATATGCTTCTCATCGGCTGGGTCAGCTTCGCCATCTTCGGCTTTTTCTATCATCTGTTCCCAGGGCGCGCCGCATCGGTCCTGGCGCGAATCCATTTCGGGCTGGCGCAGGTCAGCTACCTGGCGCTCATCCTCGGACTGTTCCTGATCTTCTCCGGCAATACCGGGCCGGGCGAGCCCATCGCCGGGGTGTCTTCCATGGCCTATCTCCTGTCGATGATCCTTTTCGCGGTCATTGCCCTTCCCGTCGTCAGGGGCGGACGCTAGGCGGTCATCTCGAGCGCCCTGCCGCAACAGCGCCTTAGCCAACCGTTGCCTCTCTTATCGTCATCCCGGCGAAAGCCGGGATCCAGGGGCCTGCGGCACACTCCTCGCCCTGTAGCCCCTGGATTCCGGCTTTCGCCGGAATGACGGAAGCAAAATGGCTACGGCACTATCCTCGCTTCGGTATGTCGAGCCCGCGCTGCACCGCGGGCCTTGCGAGGCCGCGCGCGAGCCAGGCCGGGACCTGCTTCAGCTTGTCGTATTCGACCAGCTCGCCCGCGCCATAGAAGCCGACCAGATTGCGTACCCAGCCGAGCAGGGAAATATCGGCGATCGTGTAATCCCCGCCCATGATCCAATTCCGGCCCTCGAGCCGCGTCTCCAGTACGCCGAGCAGGCGCTTGGACTCGTCGCGATAGCGCTCGAGCGGACGCTTGTCGGCGATCTCCCGCCCGGCGAATTTGTGGAAATAGCCGACCTGGCCGAACATCGGCCCGACCGAAGCCATCTGGAAGAACACCCACTGGATGGTCTCGTAGCGCAGCACCGGATCGGCGGGCAGCAGCTTGCGGGTCTTCTCCGCCAGATACAGCAGGATCGCGCCTGATTCGAACAGGCCGATCGGCACCCCGCCCGGCCCGTTCGGATCGATGATCGCAGGGATTTTGCCGTTCGGATTCAGGGACAGGAATTCGGGCGTCGAGCTCTCGTTCTTGAGGATATCGATCAGATGCACCTCATAGGGCAGGCCGACCTCCTCCAGCATGATCGACACCTTGACGCCGTTGGGCGTCGGCAGGGAATAGAGCTGAAGCCGGTCGGGATGCTTGGCCGGCCAGCGTCGGGTGATTGGAAACGCCGAGAGATCGGACATCGGATGCTCCACCTGTGTCTTGACTGATATCGGAAATATGCGGCGCCGCGACCCCAGCGCCAGCGAGGTCTCGCGGTCAGCCGCCGATGCGCCCGCCCAGCTCGTCCTCGATATGGGCGCGGATGATCTCGTCGAAGCTGCCCTCCGCCTTGAAGCCCAGCTCCGTCGCCCGGCGCGCATCGAAGGCCTGCGGCCAGCCCGAGACGATCCTGGCGATCGTGGGATCGGGCTCGCGCCGGATCAGCTTCACGGCACCCTCCCCCGCCACCCGGCGCAGCGCGTCGATCTGCTCTCGCACCGTCGCCGAGAGACCCGGCATGGACAAGGTCCGCCGGGCGCCAAGCGGGGCCAGGTCCATGGTCGCCGCGCGCAGCAGGAAGCTGATGGCGGCGCGGGGGCTGGCATGGGAATGGCGGACGCTCTCCTCCACCGGCAGCACGGCTTCGTGACCGGCGAGCGGCTCGCGCAGGATGTTGGAGAAGAAGCCCGAGGCCGCCTTGTTCGGCTTGCCGGGGCGGATGCAGATGGTGGGCAGGCGAAGCCCGATGCCGTCGAAGAAGCCGCGCCTTGAATAGTCAGCCAGCAGCAATTCCCCGATCGCCTTCTGCGTCCCATAGCTGGTGAGGGGGGTGGTGAAGAACTCGTCGCCGATCGCCGCCGGGAAGGGCGCCCCGAAGACGGCAATGGAGGAGGCGAAGACCAGCCGCGGCCGATAGGCCGATTTCATGCCTTCGTGTCGCACGGCCTCGAAGATCTCGCGGGTTCCGTCCAGATTGATCCGGTAGCCCTTCTCGAAATCCGCCTCGGCCTCGCCGGAGACGATGGCCGCCAGATGGAAGACGACATCGGGGCGCGCGGCGATGCAGCGGGCGGCACCGCCCGGCGCCGAGATATCGGCCGTCTCGATGGCGACCTCGCCCTTGAAGCCCGCGGGTCGCGCGGCCTCGACGACATCCACCAGGGAGAGCCGCGAGATCCCCTGCTCGCCGAGCCGCCCATCCTTGCCGAGGCGCTCGGCCAGTTTGCGGCCGATCATGCCGGCGGCGCCGAAGATCATGACATGCATATGGTTTACTCCGAGGTCGGGAGGATGATGCCGCCGGCCGTACCTGCCAGAGCGGCCGGCTGCCCGTCAATAGATAGACCTAGTCCGGCCAGCGCAGCCTTGCGGGCACGGTGATCCCGTTGTCCTCCATCAGCTTCCGCAGCTTCCGGTTCTGCTCCAGGAGCTTGTCGCGCTGGCTTTCGGCACGGCCGAGCTGGGCCTGACGGCGGGTCAGCTCGCGGCGGAGCTGGATGAGATATTTATCGTTGCTGTCCATGGTCGCCATCTAGGCGGACCTCGCCGCCACCGCGTCGACCTCGAACAACAGGTCGGGATGGGCCAAGGCGGAGATGACCAGAAGGGTCGAGGCCGGGGCGGCGCCCTGAAGGGCCTCGTCGCGGATGCCGCGCGAGGCGGGCACGTCGCTCGCCCGGGTCAGCAGGACATTGACCTTCACCAGATCGCCCCGCTCCATCCCGCCCGCCTCCAGCACGGCGATGAGATTGGCCCAGGCCCGGCGCGCCTGCGCCTCGAAGCCCTGCTCCAGGCTGCCGTCGGGTTTTGCGCCCACCTGGCCTGAAATATGCAGCCAGCTCATTCGCCCCTCGACCAGGGCGCCATGGCTGTAGCGGGAAAACGGCTTGCAGATGGTTTCGGGACTGAAGAGTTGCAGCATGGCGATCTCCTTGCTCGCGGCCCGCCCTGAGGCTATCTGTTCGTCTTATGCAGGACAATCCGAGCGATAGGGCCGCGGTTCATGTGGTGGGCGGCGGGCTCGCCGGCAGCGAGGCGGCCTGGCAGCTGACCCGGGCCGGGATCGCCGTGGTGCTGCATGAGATGCGGCCCGGGCGCGGCACCGAGGCCCATCAGACCGACCGGCTGGCGGAGCTGGTCTGCTCGAACTCCTTCCGCTCCGACGATGCCATGAACAATGCCGTCGGCCTGCTGCATGAGGAGATGCGCCGCTGCGGCTCCCTCATCCTGGCGGCGGCCGATGCCCATAAGCTGCCGGCCGGCGGGGCGCTGGCCGTCGACCGAGACGGCTTCGCCGAGGAAGTCACCCGGCGGCTGGCGGCCGAGCCGCTGATCCGCCTGGAGCGGGGCGAGGTCGCGGGCCTGCCGCCGGCCGAATGGGGAGCGACCATTCTCGCGACCGGCCCCCTCACCTCCCCGCCTTTGGCCGAGGCCATCCGCGGTCTGACCGGCGAGGAGTCCCTCGCCTTCTTCGATGCCATCGCCCCCATCGTCCATCGCGAGAGCATCGATTTCAGCCGCGCCTGGTTCCAGTCGCGCTACGACAAGAAGGGGCCCGGGGGCGATCAAGGCTTGGGCGGCGATGGCGCCGACTACATCAATTGCGCGCTCGACGCCCCCCAATACGAGGCCTTTATCGACGCGCTCCTGGCCGGCGACAAGACCGAATTCAAGGAATGGGAAGCGAGCACGCCCTATTTCGACGGCTGCCTGCCCATCGAGGTGATGGCGGCGCGCGGCCGGGAGACCCTGCGCTTCGGCCCGATGAAGCCCGTGGGGCTGACCGATCCCAATACCGGCCGGCGCTCCCATGCCGTGGTCCAGCTGCGCCAGGACAATGCCCTTGGCACGCTGTTCAACATCGTGGGTTTCCAGACCAAGCTGAAATACGCCGAGCAGGTCCGGATCTTCCGCATGATCCCGGGGCTGGAGCAGGCCGAGTTCGCGCGGCTTGGCGGGCTCCATCGCAACACCTTCCTCAACAGCCCGCGGCTGCTGGACCCGCGGCTGCGGCTGAAGGCCGCTCCGCGGCTGAGCTTCGCCGGCCAGATCACCGGCGTCGAAGGCTATGTGGAGAGTGCCGGCATCGGGCTTCTGGCCGGGCGGTTCCTGGCTGCCGAGCGGCTCGGCCACGATCTCCCGCCCCCGCCGCCGACCACGGCGCTGGGTGCGCTGCTCGCCCATATCACCGGCGGCGCCGATGACCGGCATTTCCAGCCGATGAATATCAATTTCGGGCTCTTTCCGCCCATGGCGGAACTGCCGGGCGGCCGCAAGGGCCGCCAGACCCGCAAGCCCGCGCTGGCGGCGCGAGCCCTCGCCGATCTGGGCGTTTGGTTAGAAGGCTCTCGTCAGGCGGCCTGACGGCGGCGCCGGCGCGCCCCGTCGAGATTGGGCAGGAAGGCGGCCAGCAATCCGATGGCCGGCAGGAAGGCGCAGACCTGATAGACGAAGCCGATGCTGGTCATATCGGCGAGCCCGCCGAGCAGAGCCGCACCCAGCCCGCCCATGCCGAAGGCGAAGCCGAAGAAGAGGCCGGCCACTGTCCCCACCTTGCCGGGCATCAGCTCCGTGGCATAGACCAGGATGGCGGCGAAGGCCGAGGCCAGGATCAGGCCGATCGCGACGGTCAGCACCCCGGTCCAGAACAAATTCGCATGGGGCAGCAGGAGGGTGAAGGGCAGCACCCCCAGGATCGAGAACCAGATCACATATTTGCGCCCGAAATAATCGCCGATCGGCCCGCCGGCAAAGGTGCCCACCGCGACCGCGCCCAGGAAGATGAAGAGATGGATCTGGGCCGATTGGACAGAGAGACCGAATTTGCTGATGAGATAGAAGGTGTAATAGCTGGTCAGGCTCGCGAGGTAGAAATACTTCGAGAAGATCAGGGTCAGCAGGATGGCGATCGATGCCGTGATCTTGCCGCGGGTCAGCAAGGCCAGCTGCTCGGCATGGAGCGGCGCCGCCTTGGCCCGGCGGGATCCCAGATGATCGCGATACCAGCGCCCGACATTCCACAGCACCGCCATGGCCAGCAGGGCCACCAGGGAGAAGATCGCGATGCTGCGCTGCCCATGGGGCACCACGATGAAGGCGGCCAGCAGTGGCCCGATGGATGAGCCGATATTGCCACCGACCTGGAAGAAGGATTGGGCGAGGCCGTGCCGCCCGCCCGAGGCCAGCCGCGCCACCCGCGAGGATTCAGGATGGAAGACCGAGGAGCCGGTGCCGATCAGGGCAGCGGCCAGCAGCAGCAGATAGAAATGGTTCGCCACCGACAGGAGCAGCAGCCCGCAAAGGGTGGAGCCCATGCCGACGGCCAGCGAAAAGGGCTTGGGATGGCGGTCCGTATAGTACCCCACCACCGGCTGCAGGATGGAGGCCGTCATCTGGAAGGTCAGCGTGATCAGACCGATCTGGACGAAGCTCAGCTGAAACGAGCTCTTCAGCAGCGGATAGATCGCCGGCAACAGCGACTGGATCATGTCGTTGAGCAGATGGGAGAAGCTGATCGCCGTCAGCACCGCAAAGACCGTGCCATCCGCCAGGCTTGACCGCCGTCCGATCGCGCTCTCGCTCACTTCGCCGCTCCCGCCAACCTGACACGTCTCTAACTCTCGTTCTCAAAAGGTATGGTGCCCGGCCGCTCACGACCATTGCCCGATCGAGATGGGTGCCTCCCGATTTTGCCGCAGCGCAACAGAACACTTCCCTCAATAGCCGCCGATGAGCCGGCGAACCGCCAGGCCCCAGATCCGACCCGGGGGGGCCTGCCGCACCCGGACATCGAAGGGGTCATAACCGGCTGCGGCCAGGCGCCGCAGATGGCCCCGGGCCAGGGTAGCCGGCAGGAGCGCCGGCTGGAACTGTCGCCCCACCTCGCTTTGCCCCCGGCGCGCGGCGGCGAGCCAACCGGCCGCCTCCTCGGCCAGGCGGCGGGCGACCTGGCGCAGCTCCGGCGAGCTGCCGCGCTCGAAGAGCTGGCTGGGACGGAGCCCCATCTCTGCCGTCAGGGAAGCCGGCAGATAGAGCCGGCGCTGGGCGGCATGGAAGGGCACGGCTCGCACCAGCCCCAGCAGCGCCCAGGCGATGCCCAGCGCCCGGCCCGCTTCCCGCACGGCCGGCCCAGGATGGCCCAGCACCTCCAGCGCCAGCTCGGTCAGGGTCGAGGAAGTGCCCCGGGCATAGTCCAGGAGGGCCGCCAGATCGGCCGGGGCATCGGTTTCCATATCCCCCTCACGGGCGTCGATCAGCCGCTCCAGCAGCGCCGGATCGAGCCCATAAGCGGCGATCGCGGCGGCCAGCGGCCGGCCGACCTCATGGGCCCGCGGCCGCCCCGCCAGCATCTCCGCCAGGCTGTCGCGCCACCATTGCAGGCGCATCCGACCCATGATGGGCTCGCGCACCGATTCTCGCGCCCGCGCCAGCTCCAGATTGAAGGCGTAGAGGGCGAAGAGCGCCTCCCGCCGCTCGGCCGGGGCAAAGAGCGCCGTCAGATAGCGGTCCGGATCCTGCTGGCGCAGAAGCCGGGCGCAATAGGAAAGCTCGGTCTCGGCCATATCCCTGCGATGGGGTTGGAAGGGCTCGGATAGGCACCCCGATAACGGCGTTGAAGCCGCGGGTAGCTAGGATAGAATGATTATAGATGGATCGAGTCTGAATTTGGGGGTCAGCGACATGAAAAATCCGCTCGAAAACCTGCACTACGCACTTGGTCTCGGCCTGATTCTGGCCGTGATCGTGTTCCTCATCCGCGGCCAATACACCCTGCTGGGCGATCTCGCCTTCTGGGCCTTCATCCTGCGCTACATCCACGTCTTCTTCGGCATTCTCTGGATCGGCCTGCTCTACTACTTCAACTTCGTCCAGATCCCCTCCATGCCGAAGATTCCCGACGAGCAGAAGCCGGCCATCGGCAAGGTCATCGCGCCCGCCGCCCTGTTCTTCTTTCGCTGGGCGGCGGCGGGCACCGTGCTCTTCGGCCTGCTCACCGCCGGGGCAAACGGCTATCTCGGCGCCGCGCTGTCCTTCCAGGTGCCGACCATCGGCATCGGCATGTGGCTGGCGCTGATCATGGCCTTCAACGTCTGGTTCATCATCTGGCCGAACCAGAAGAAGGCGCTGGGCATCGTCCAGGCCGACGCCGACGCCAAGAAGAAGGCCGCGCGGCTGGCCATGCTGACCTCGCGGGTCAACACCATGCTCTCGATCCCGATGCTCTATTGCATGGTGGCGCAGCAGAATATCGGCTGAGCGCTCCGCTCATCCGCCGAAGGAACGGGGCCCCGACGGGCCCCGTTTTCTTTTGAGGAACAGGCGAGAGATAACCCCTTCCTTCGTCATTCCCGCGAAGACGGGAATCCAGGGCAAGCGGCAGGGTCTCGGGCCCTGGATCCCCGCTTTCGCGGGGATGACGACAAGGGGATAAGGCGCGCTAGACCGGGATCAGCGCCGCGGCGACGAGGCGGCCCTCGGCCATTAGCACGTTGTAAGTCCGGCACGCGGCCCCGGTATCCATCGGCTCCAGCACGATGCCGGCCTCCCGCAAGCCCTGGCGCAGGGCCGGGGGCACAAGCAGCATCCGCGGGCCCTGGCCGAAGAGCAGCAGCTCGACCGTCCGCGCGCGTCCGGCGGCTAGGATCGGTTCGAGATTCTCCAGGCTCGCCTCGGCGGCGCTCGCGACCGGCCAAGCCAGAGTACGCTCGGGAAAGATGATGATGGCGCCCTGATGGATCTGCCCGGTGACGCGAAACCGCCCCTCGCCATAGCTCTCGACGATCTGCCGTCCGCTCGGAATGAGCGGCGTCAGATCCAAGCGGGGAGATCCCCTCTCACGGCCTGGCGTCGAGGACCGGCTTGGGCTTCGTTCCGCGCCGCAGCCGGTTCTCGCCGAGGAAGAGCAGGATGGGTGCCGCGATGAAGATCGAGGAGGAGGTGCCCACCACGATGCCGAACAAGATGACGATGGCGAATTCCTGCACCGCCCCGCTCGCCACCAGCGCCAAAGGCAAGGTCGCCAGGAAGGTGGTGAAGGAGGTGTTGATGGTGCGGTTCAGCGTCTCGTTGATCGAGAGGTCGATCAGCTCGCGCAGCGGCATCGCCTTGTATTTGCGCAAATTCTCGCGCACCCGGTCATAGACCACGACCTTGTCGTTGATCGAATAGCCCATGATGGTGAGGATGGCGGCGAGGCTGGTCAGGTTGAATTGCAGCCCGGTGATGGCGAAGAATCCCACCGTCTTGGTGACGTCGAGAATCAAGGTCACGACGGCGCCGACGCCGAACTGCCATTCGAATCGGAACCAGATGTAGAACAGCATGGCCACCAGCGCCAAACCCAGGGCGATCATGCCGTTCTGGAACAGCGTGTCGCTGACCGTGGCGCCCACGGCCTCGACCCGGCGCAGCTCCGTGCCCGGGAATTTCTGCGTCAGCACGGCGCGGACCTTCTCCACCGCCACCTGCTGCGCCTCGTCCCCGCCGGGCTGGCGCTCCAGGCGGACCAGCACGTCATTGGGGCCGCCGAACTGCTGCAGCGCTGCCTCGCCCAGCCCCAGCCCGTTGAGGGTGGAGCGCAGCGCGGCAAAATCCGCCGGTCCGCTGGTGCGCGCCTCGATGACGATGCCGCCGCGGAAATCGATGCCGTAGTTGAGCCCGGGATAGAAATACAGGATCACCGAGCCGATGCTGAGCACGGCCGAAGTCACGAGGCCGATGATGCGGCCCCGCATGAATTTGATTCGGGTGTTATCGGGAACGAAGCGAAGGCGGAACATGGGGCTAGACCTTGAGCGCTGCCGGACGGGTCCGGCGCAGCCATACCGACATGATCCAGCGGACCACCACGATGGCGGTGAACATCGAGGTGAGGATGCCGAGGCTGATGGTGACGGCGAAGCCCTTCACCGGGCCCGAGCCCAGCACATAGAGGATCGCCATCTTGATCAAGGTGGTCAGATTGGCGTCGACGATGGTGGAGAGCGCGCGCCGGAATCCGGCGTCCAGGGCCGCGATGGGCGAGCGGCCGAGCTTGGTCTCCTCCCGGATGCGCTCATTGATCAGCACGTTGGCGTCGACCGACATGCCCAGCGTCAACAGCATGCCGGCGATGCCCGGCAACGTCAGCGTCGCCTGCAGGAGCGACAGCGCCGCGATGGTGAGGATCAGATTGAAGATCAGCGCGATATCGGCGAAGAACCCGAACAGACCATAGGCCAGCACCATATATGTCGCGACCAGCGCGAAGCCGATGAGGCTGGCATAGACGCCGGCGCGGATCGAATCGGCGCCGAGGTCGGGGCCGACGGATCGCTCCTCGATGATCTTGAGCGGCGCGGGCAGCGCGCCGGCGCGCAGCAGCAGGGCCAGATCCTGGGCCGATTGCAGGGTGAAATTGCCGCTGATGACGCCGGCCCCGCCGCAGATGGCGTCGCGGATCACAGGCGCGCTAATCACCTTGTTGTCGAGGACGATGGCGAAGGGCTTGCCGACATTGTTCTTGGTCGCATCGCAGAAGCGCCGGGCGCCGATGGAATCGAACTTGAAGCTGACCACCGGCTGGGCGTCCTGATAAGTCGCCTGGGCGTCGGTTAGATTCTCGCCGCTGACCATGACCCGCTTCTGCACCAGATAGCTCGGCGCCTCGCCAGGCCGGGGCGTGGCCAGAGGCAGGATCTCGGAGGTGGAGGGTATGTTCGGATCCTCCGGCGACGCGCTCTCGTCGACCAGGCGGAAGGTCATCTTGGCGGTCTTGCCGAGGAGGGATTTGATGCGCTCCGGATCCTGCAGGCCCGGCAGCTGGACCAGGATCTGGTCGGTGCCCTGGCGCTGGATCGTGGGCTCGCGCGTGCCCGTCTCGTCGACGCGCCGCCGGACGATCTCGATCGACTGCTGGATGGCGTTCTGGGTGATCTCCTTGACCTTGTCCTCGGTGAAGGCCGCGCTCACCTGGCCGTCGGGCGAGATGCTGAGCTGCATGCCCTCGGTCACCGATTCAAGGATCGGGCGGGCCTTCTCGATGTCGTTCTTGTCGCGCAGGCCGAGCTTGACCGCATTGCCCTCGATGCCGAGGCCCGTATAGCCGATATTGGCCTTGCGCAGCTCGGTGCGGATGCCGTCGACGACGCTGGTCAGCCGCTCGCGCACCACGGAATCGATGTCGGCGGCGAGCAGCAGATGCGAGCCGCCCTGCAGGTCCAGGCCGAGGCTGATCTGCTGATGGGGCAGCCAGCCGGGAATCCTGTCGTCGATGCGCGCGGGCAGCAGGTTGGGCAAAGCGAAGATGCATCCCAGCACCAGCACCGCCAGTATCAGCGTCACCTTCCATCGCGCGAAATACATCATGGGAAGTAGCTTCGTCGCCGCTCGGCCGAAGGACGGCCTAGCGGGCGTCCCCCTTCTTGTCAGCCTTCTCAGCCTTCTCGGCCTTCTCCGGCGCGTTGTCCTGGATCTTCGCGCCGTCGCTGCGGTTCAGCACGTCGTTGATGCTGCTGCGCAGCACGCGCATCCGCACGCCATCCGCCACCTCGATCTGCACCTCACCGTCGTCGATGACCTTGCTGACCGTGCCGATGATCCCGCCGGCCGCCACGACCCGGTCGCCGCGCTTGACCGCGGCAATCATGGCCTTGTGCGCCTTCATCTTCTTCTGCTGCGGGCGCCACATCAGCATGTACATGATGAAGACGACCAGGATGATCGGCAGGAACTGCATGATGCTGGCGCCCGCACCTTCAAGGCCGCCGGCAGTCGCCTGGGCATAGGCGTCAGTAATGAACATCGTCGCTCCCGCAGAATCCATTGAGCGGCGGACTATAGCGGCTGAAACCGGAAATGCAATGGCCGCCACCGACGGGCTTTCTCCCGCTAAATCAGCCTGATAGGCTGCGGCGCCATGACCGAACCTTCACTCCTTCCCCTCCTCCGCCAGATCGCCGATGCCCTCGAACGCCTGGCCCCGGCCGACCCGCCCTCGGCTCCCCTCGACAGTGCCGAGGCCTTCATCTGGCATGCCGAGGGCTCCCGGCTGGAGGCGGTCGACCGGGTGAGCCGGATCGAGCTCGAGCTGCTGCGCGGGGTCGATCGCAACCGCGACATCCTGATGGACAATACCCGGCGCTTCGCCCGGGGCCTGCCGGCCAACAACGCTTTGCTCTGGGGCGCGCGCGGCACGGGCAAGAGCTCGCTGGTCAAGGCGGTGCATGCGGCGGTCAATGCCGAGGGCGGGGGGGCGCTCGCCCTCATCGAGATCCATCGCGAGGATCTGGCCTCGCTCCCCGTCCTGCTCGCGCGGCTGCGGGGCCAGCCGCGGCGCTGCCTTCTCTTCTGCGACGACCTCTCCTTCGACGCGGCGGACACCAGCTACAAATCCCTGAAGGCGGTGCTGGAGGGCGGGATCGAGGGTCGGCCGGGCAATGTGATCTTCTACGCCACCTCCAACCGCCGACATCTCATGCCCCGCGACATGATCGAGAACGAGCGCTCCACCGCCATCAACCCCTCCGAGGCGGTGGAGGAGAAGGTCTCCCTCTCCGACCGCTTCGGCCTCTGGCTTGGATTCCACAATTGCGACCAGGACACTTATTTCGCCATCCTCGAAGGCTATGCCCGGCGCTACGGTCTCAAGATCCCGGTCGAGACCTTGCGTGCCGAGGCCAATGAATGGTCGGTGACCCGGGGTGCGCGCTCCGGCCGCGTCGCCTGGCAGTTCATCCAGGATCTGGCCGGGCGGCTGGGAAAGACACTGGATTAGCGAGGAGGACGCGATGCTGCAGAGCCCGAGCCCGTCCGATCTCTCCGCGATCGACAATGTGGCGCCCGGCTATGTCCATCGCGACAAACTCATCGAGCCGGGCGAAGGTCTCGCGCTGACGGGCGCCTGGCTCAAATGGTACGACATCGCCTTGCCGGAGATGCCGGTGCCGGCCGAGATCTGCAATCTCGCCCGCGTCGCCGTCATACGGGAGGCGGCTGGCGGGAAGATGGATCTGGCGGGCGAGCTGGGATTCGTGATCCTGCATCGCTGCAGCGCCGAGTTCTATTTCCTCCTGGTCTGCAGCTGGCGCCATGAGAACGAGATCTGGAAATCCACCTTCGCCAGGGATGCCGGCGATCCGGACTTCAAGGAGTTCACCTTCGCCACCCCCCACCGCGGCACCTATTGCGTCTGGGAGCTGGGCGCGGTCTGGCATGAGCAACAGGCCTGGAAGCGCTACCTGCGCTCGGCCCGGGACGCTGCGGCGAAGCTGGCCTATCTCGGCGACAGCTATCGCGGCGTGGTGTAGGGCACGCGTGCCAAAGCCTAGCCGGT
>DATHQQ010000021.1:0-4079 GCA_035482595.1 Verrucomicrobiia bacterium | reverse complement strand
ACTTCGGTTTACCGGACTGGCGCGTCGCTTAGCCGGGGATGTCAAATGCCGTCATATTCGTGACTCCGGCGAAGCCGTTTGGCGCGGAACAGGCGGTAGAACAGCGCCTTTGGCGCACTTTCGAACATCGACCAAGAAGATGTCTAGTCGGTCTTCTAGAGCCATTCCATCTGACATAGGGCTGATGCGATCAGAGGAGCTAAAGTGATCATGATAAAGTATAAAGTGCGGCTCGCCGCTGTATTGCTCGCATTTTGTCTTGCAGGCTGTCAAAGTCGAGATTCTGACTCGGGGGCGGGGGACATAGCTTCTTCCGACCCGGCCAAGGTAGCGAGCGCGGCGGACGTACGTGCGATCTACATGGACAAGACCTGGGTCTGGCAGGACGGAGCAGGATACTTCGCGGAAAGCGGGCACTTTACCGCATGGTCGGGGACCGGCGAGAAGACGACCTATGCGGGCGGTCTATGGTGGGTGGACGACAAAGGCCCAGCTCTGTATCGATGCGAGGTGGCGAACGATGAACGCCGCTAGAGCGAATATCACCTGCTTCGACCATCGTAGGGATGGAAATGTGTGGTACCAGAGGAAAGTGCCCTCGGGTTCCTGGTATGTCTTCAAGTCAGATCCAGGCAAACCCGATGATGAGAGCGAGAAATTGAAGAGAGGAGATCTTATCGAGGCGAAGTTGCAGACGATCGAGGCGAAACTCGGCCCGAATTCATAGCAACCGCGCATCGACGAATCACGGGTCGGCATATGTAATCGAGAGAGTCAATTGCGGAGCACACAGACTGAGTTCTGACCAAAGCCACTGGGGGTGCAAATATATCGCGCACTTCCGTTATTTGCGGGAAATGTCTTGGTTCTTTCGGTGGAAGCGGGGGCGTTTTGATTGTTGTAGGTCATATCCGAAGCCAATTGAGCCTGCATTTGTCCAGCTTTTGTGGTGTCAGATTCAGCGCCAGCAGAAGGAAAAATAGCACTAGTCAATAACGCACCACCGCAGAGAATCAGAAGCAGGTACCGACCGATTTCATGTGCCTGCCCAGTGTCGGCCTGGTTCACCTTAGACATATCGCCCCCTGACATATGTTGAGGAAGGGTAGGCACTAGCGTATTTACAAAAACTTAATGGAGGAGACTTTCAGAGGGGAATGTTGAATTCAGAAGGACGCATGTTTGCGATCACCGCAGATGCTTACGGGAGAAAGTCGTGGACAGAAGCATGTTCCCGTTCGACGGCATGGTCGACCAGCGCCGCCACGACCTAGGGAAATGTGATAGGACTTCGAGAAATTTAGCGCAACCGCAATGGATGACGGAGGCCCACGCGCCCCGATTCCGCGAATTTTGATGACATCCGCCTTGTCGTCACCTCACCCTGCCATCTTTCCGCACTCCTTCCCGCTCGCTGACGGTCATGAGCGAGGGACATGTGGAGACATTTGTTGCGGCGAAGATGAGGCTCGCAAAGAGGCATCGATCGGCCTCAAAATGAGGTTCCGAATTCAGCCCGGGCGGCGCCGGATCCGTTATTTCAGCGAGTTTCTGCCCGCTGAGACGCGCTCCAGCTCTCCGGCCACAGTCGTCAGAAAGGATGGTTGAACATGGCGAACGACAAGCCGAAGGTCGGCTTCATCGGTCTGGGCAATATGGGCATCGGCATGGCGCGCAATATCGCCGCCGCCGGCTGGCCGCTTACCGTGTGGAATCGCTCACCCGAGAAGGCGGCCTCGCTCTCGGCCGCCAATGTTACGGTCGCCAAGACGCCGGCCGCGGCGGCCAAGGGCGCCGACTTCGTCGCGACCATGGTCGCCGACGACGCGGCGCTCGAGGCTGTGACCCGTGGTCCGGAGGGGCTGCTGTCTACCCTGGGGCCGGGGGCCGTCCACATCTCCATGAGCACCGTCAGCGTTCCCTTCACTCGGAGCCTCGGCGTGCGTCACGCCAATGCCGAGCGCGCCTTCTTGGCCGCCCCCGTCTTCGGCCGGCCCGAAGCGGCGGCGGCGGCGAAGCTTTGGATCTGCGCCGCCGGTCCTGCGGCGCTGGTCGAGCGCTGCCGGCCGCTGCTGGAACTCGTGGGGCAGGGGATCATCCATTTCGGCGACGCGCCGGAGCAGGCGAGCGTGGTCAAGCTGGCCGGCAATTTCCTCATCGGCTCGATGCTGGAATCCCTCTGCGAGGCCTTCACCTTGCTGCGCAAGAACGGCATCGATCCCGAGCCGTTTCACGATCTGATATCGCGCAAGCTCTTCCGCTCGCCGGTTTATGAGAATTACGGCAGCATCGCCCTCAGCGGGAAATTCGACCCGCCGGCCTTCAAACTGGCCCTTGGGCTCAAGGACATGACCTTGGCGCTTCAGGCTGCGCAGGAATCGCGCACGCCGATGCCGGTGCTCTCGGCCGTGCATGGGAATCTTCTCTCCGCCGTCGCCCGCGGCCAGGGAGACCTCGATTTCGCCTCCCTCATCCGCGTGGTGGGCCAGAACGCCGGGCTCGGCGAGACGAAGACCCGATAGACACTTCAGGCCGCCGGAGCGACGCCGCGCGGGTGCCGGCTGCGGCGATGGGCCACGATCTCGGCCAGGATCGAAAGCGCGATTTCCTCCGGCGTGATGGCCCCTAGATCGAGTCCGGCCGGCGCTTTCAGGCGGGCAAGCCGCGCCGGATCGGCGCCCTGCGCCGCCAGGGCTGCCTTCAGCGCGTCTGCCTTCCGCCGGCTGCCCACGAAGGCGATATAGTCGGAATCGGCCGCGAGCGCCGCCTGCAGCGCCGCCTCGTCGCCGCGCCCCTGGGTGGACACTACGATGAATCGATTCCTACCCGCGTCCTGCGGCAGGGCATAGCTCTCGATGCGCCGGTCCGCCTCGGCGAAGGCGCCCTGCTCGGCGGGCGGCGCACAGATGGTGAGGTCGAAGCCGATGCGCCGGCCGAGATCGGCGATCGCCACGGCGACGGGGCTGGAGCCGCAGACGATCAGCTGCGGCCGGGGGATCACCGGCTCGACGAAGACATCCATGGTGCCGCGGCTGGGACACATGTTGCGGGCGAAGCGGATGCCAGCGCGCTCTTCGCCGGGCTTCACGCCTTGCGCCTGGAGGCCTTCCTCCGGCTGAACCGAGACCAGCCGCGGCTGGCCATCCGCCAGCGCCTCGCGTGCGGCCTTCACCACCGCGGCGCGGGCGCAGCCGCCGCCGATCCACCCCTCGGTCACGCCGCCGTCGGCGCGGATCACCGCCTTGGCCCCGGCCTTGGCGGCGGTGGCGGCGACGGTGCGCACCACGGTGGCCAGCGCGAAGGGCTCGCCCTTGGCCCTCATTGCCGAGATCAGATCGAGGATGTCGGTCGCTTGCCCTCTTGCCATCAGATCCTCGCGAGATAGGGCTCGAGGGCTGCGAGGCTCTCGAGGCTATGGGCGGGGGCGAAGAGATCGATATAGGGCATCGCCGCCTGCATGCCCCGGGCCTCGGGCGAATAGCTCTCCCAGCCGATCAGCGGATTCAGCCAGATGATCCGGCGGCAGCGCCGCCTGATCCGCGCCATCTCGGTGGCGAGGCGCTCCGGCTCGCCGGTGTCGTAGCCGTCGGAAAGAATCATCACCGCGGTCCGGGAATTGATCACCCGGGCCGCATGCCAGCGGTTGAAGGTCGCGAGACTCTCACCGATCCGCGTCCCCCCGCCGATCCCCTCGGCCGTCAGCGCCAGCCGGTCGATCGCCCGCGACACATCGCGTTCCCGCAAGCTGTCCGAGACATGGACCAGGCGGGTGTGAAAGACGTAGGCCTCCGCCTCGCGGAAGGCATCGACCACGCCATGGATGAAGCGCAGGAAAAAGGCGGTGTAGAGGCTCATGGAGCCCGAGGCATCGAGCAAGATGACCAGGCGCAAGGGCCTCGGCTTGCGACGGCGCCAGACGAGGTCCAGCGGCGTCCCGCCATGGGAGACACTGCGATGAATGGTCCGGCGCAGATCCAGCCGCCGCCCATGGCGCCGGGCGCGCATCCGCCGCACCAGCCGGGCCCGCATCTTGCGCGCCAGGCGCTCGGCCAGCGCATGGACTTCGGCTACCTCTTCGG
>DATHQQ010000020.1:0-4626 GCA_035482595.1 Verrucomicrobiia bacterium | reverse complement strand
TTCGCCTGCCGGGCTGCAAGGCCGATCTCAAAATCCCCGACATGACTCTGGAGCAGGCCAAGGCCGCCGGGGTGAAGACGGTCATCGTCGGCGTCGCCAATCGCGGCGGCAAGATCGGCGGCAGTTGGACCGAGACCCTGGTCAAGGCGCTGGAGCTGGGGATGGATCTCGCCAGCGGCCTGCATCGCCGGCTCTCCGATATCCCGGAAGTGAGCGAGGCCGCGCGCCGGCTGGGCCGCCAGCTCTTCGACGTCCGCCATCCGACCCGCGAGTTCGAGGTCGGCACCGGCGCCAAGCGGCCGGGCAAGCGCCTGCTGGCCGTAGGCACCGATTGCTCGGTCGGCAAGATGTACACGACCCTGGCATTGGAGAAGGAGATGAAGGGCCGCGGCCTGAAGGCGGATTTCCGGGCCACCGGCCAGACCGGGATCTTCATCGCCGGCGAGGGAGTCTCCATCGATGCCGTGGTCTCGGATTTCGTCTCCGGCGCGGTGGAATGGCTCTCGCCCGCCAATGACGCCGATCACTGGGATCTGGTCGAGGGGCAGGGCTCGCTCTTCCATGCCTCCTATGCCGGCGTCAGCCTGGGGCTGCTGCATGGCGCCCAGCCGGATGCGCTGGTGGTCTGCCATGAGCCGACGCGCAAGCACATGCGCGGCCTGCCGCATTATCCGCTGCCCGATCTGCAACGCTGCATCGAGGCCAATCTCGAGGCGGCGCGGCTGACCAATCCCGCCGTACGCTGCATCGCCGCCAGCATCAATACCGGCAATCTCGCCGAGGCCGAGGCACATAGCTTCCTGGCCGAGACGAGCCGGCGCCTCGGCATGCCGGCTGTCGATCCCTTCCGCACGGGCGTCGGCCCCATCGTCGATCTTCTGGCCTGAGGAATCATGCGCAAGCTTCGACTCAATCATGAGATCTGGCCCATCGCTGGAATCTTCACCATCTCGCGCGGGAGCAAGACCACCTCCGAGGTGATCCTGGCGGAGATCGAGCAGGAGGGCCGGGTCGGCCGCGGCGAATGCGTGCCCTATGGGCATTACGGCGAATCCATCGCGAGCGTCATGGCGCAGCTCGAAAGCCAGCGCCAGGCCATCGAAAGCGGCATGGGGCGCGCGGCGCTGCAGGCGGCACTGCCCGCCGGGGCGGCGCGCAATGCGCTGGACTGTGCGCTATGGGACCTGGAGGCCAAGCTCGCGGGAAAGCCCGTCTGGGCGCTGGCCGGCCTGCCCCAGCCGACGCCAGTGACGACGGCCTATACCCTCAGCCTCGATACGGCGGAAAAGATGGGCGCGGCTGCCAAGGCCCAGGCGGGCCGGCCGCTGCTGAAGCTGAAGCTCGCGGGGCCCGATGATCTGGACCGGGTGCGCGCGGTGCGCCGCAACGCCCCCGATGCCCGCCTCATCGTCGATGCCAACGAGGGCTGGACCGCGGCGGACTATGCCGCTCTCGCCCCCGAGCTGCTGACCCTCGGCGTCGCCTTGATCGAGCAGCCCTTGCCGGCCAAGGCCGATGCACCGCTGGCGGGGCTGGCGCGGCCGGTGCCGGTCTGTGCCGATGAATCCTGCCATGACCGCGCGAGCCTGGCGCATCTAGCCGGCCGCTATGATGCGGTCAATATCAAGCTGGACAAGACCGGCGGGCTCACCGAGGCCCTGGCGCTGCGCCAGGCGGCGCTGGCCGAAGGCTACCGCATCATGGTGGGCTGCATGCTGGGCACCTCGCTCGCCATGGCGCCGGCCCTGCTGGTGGCCCAAGGGGCCGATGTCGTGGATCTCGACGGGCCGCTGCTTCTGGCCAAGGACCGCACGCCCGGCCTGGTCTATGACGGCAGCCGCGTGGCGCCGGCGCTCCCGGCGCTGTGGGGCTAGATCTGCCAGCCTTCATTGTGAGAAGTGAGAATATGTCGAGATATGAGAAGCCGAGACTAGCAGCACTGCTGATCCTGCTGGCGGGTCTTTCGGGTTGCGCGGATACGGGCGGCGGCAACGCCTCGACCGCCTCGGTCGAGCCGGCGCCGGTCGCCTGTCCCGTCAACCTCAGCTTCGTCAAGGACAAGCTGGTCACGCCCTATCCCCAACTCGAGGAGTTCATCGGCAAGGATGCCCTCGACGCCACCTTCTCCAAATCCATCGACCAGATGATCACGGATAGCGGCGGCATCGATCCCGCCATCGCCGGCGGCGAGCATTATGTCCAGCTCTATCAGGAGGTCCTCAAGAACGAGGCCGAGATGCGGGAGAACTTCAAGAAGGACGGCAAGGACCAGGAATGGATCGACACCTATTTCCTCAGCAACAAGGACGGGCTGACCATCAACCAGGCCTTCGTCGAAGCGGTGAAATGCCGCGCGGCTCAGAATCCGGCCCCGAGTCCCACCACGAGTCCCACGGCGACAGGCGGCCAGACAGCCCCCGCCCCGGCGGGCTGAGACCAGAAATTGGGCAAAACCCTGCCCCGCGGGGTTAAGGTTTGTGCAGTGCGGTGTGGGAATTGTTGCTAAGCAGCATCAATGCCTGCGACAAATTATCTATCTCAGGGGAAAAGGAAAATTTTGCTTGAAGCGATGACGGGGAAACACATAATTGTGCGGTGCGTCAGAACGGCCTCGCCGTTATGACGCTGCGCCCGATGGGCGTTTCCTCCCAGAACTTGGGCCGTCCCTCGGGACGGCCCTTTTTTCTAACCGGCGACTATATCGTAAGCCGGAACGCAGCGCAGCAACTTTGACAAAATCAGGGCAGGGCAGCGTCGCCAGCCCCCAACGCGCGCTGCATCACCACGCTATCCACCCAGCGGCCATGCTTGAATCCGACCGAACGCAGCACCCCCGTGCGCTCGAAACCCAGGGCCTCATGCAGGCCGATGGAGGCGTTGTTGGCGGAATCGCCGATGATGGCCACCATCTGGCGCAGGTTGCGCGCCTGGGCCTGGGCGATCAGCCGGCCGAGCAGCGCCCGACCGACGCCGCGGCCATGCGCCCCGGGGGCGACATAGACCGAATCCTCGACGGTATAGCGATAGGCGGGCCGCGTGCGATAGGGCCCGACATAGGCGAAGCCAAGAACGGTGGGGGCGAATCCGAGGAGCGCTCGCCCCTCCACCGCCGCCAGATAGGGCAGGCCCCTGGCCTGGACCTCGCATCGCCGGCGATCCATCTCGGCGATGTCGGGCGGAATCTCCTCGAAGCTGGCCAGCCCCGTGGTCACCCAATGGGCATAGATCGCCTGCAGGGCCGGGACGTGCGAGAGATCGGCCTCGACGATCTCCAGCGTCATTCGGCAGCGGCGGCGAGCCCGAAGGGCAGGGCCGCAAGGGAGCGGATCAACTCGCTCATATCGCTCACCACGCGCCGGAAGCCGGCACTGCGCCGGAGGCTCGCCTCGTCGAGATAGAGGCCGCGATTGACCTCGATCTGGAGAGCATGGACGCCCTCGGCCGGCCGTCCGTAATGCTGGGTGACATAGCCGCCGGAATAGGGGTTGTTGCGCGCGACGGTATAGCCCAGGCGGCGCAAGGTCGCTTCCACCTGCTCGGTCAGCACCGGGGCGCAGGAGGTGGCGCGGCAATCGCCGAGGACGAAATCGACCCGATCCCAGCCCGTCTCGCGTTCCGGCACGCCGCCGGCCGAGGGCATGGAGTGGCAATCGATCAGCACGCAGGTTCCGAAGCGCCGCCGCGTCGCCTGAATCTCCGCGGCAAGCGCCGCGTGATAGGGGCGCCAATAGCGCTGGATGCGCTCGGCCGCCTCGGCGAAGGCGAGCTTGCGGCCATAGATCTCCTCGCCCGTGGCCACGACCCGGGGGATGACGCCCAGGCCCGCTGCCACCCGGGGCGAGCCGGTATTGGCATCCCTGGGCAGGGCATCCTCGAACATCTGCGGATCGAGCTCGAGGGCCTCGCGATTCGGATCGACGAAGGAGCGCGGGAAGAGGGCGGCCAGAAGCGGAGCGCCAAGGGAAGGGGCCGCGGCGAAGAGCTCGTCGACCCAGCAATCCTCGGAGCGCCGCAGGCTGTCGAGGGCCAGGCGCGAGCCGGCGAGGAAAGCCGGCGGGTAATCGGTGCCGCTATGGGGCGAGGCGAAGACCACCGCCATGCTCTGCGCCGCCGGGCGGCGGAGCCTGAAGGGCGCGCTCAAGGTTGGATGCTCGCCGGCGCTCATGGCTCCACGATTACCCCAACGGCGCCCGCCTGTCATGATCCATGCTGTCTCGCCCCGCCGGAACAAGGTCGCTGGCGCCGAGGCTTGCAAAGCCCCGGCCGCGATGCTATTTGGCGCCGACCCCACGGGATATCGGGCGCGTAGCTCAGCGGGAGAGCACTACCTTGACATGGTAGGGGTCACAGGTTCAATCCCTGTCGCGCCCACCATTTCCTTCAACGGCTTAGCTGGAAATCTCCGACTTCCTCGTCGGATCATCGGCAAGCCGTCGCCAGATCAGCGAATAATCCATCGAGCGCTGCCCGTGTCGCGCTCATGTGGTCCGGCGCGACATGGGCATAACGCTCAGACGTTCGATTTTCCTTACGATGGCCCAAGAGTCCGGCGAACTCCCGACTTCCATACGACCAGGGCTCCGCGCCGACCTTTTTTTCGCACAAGCGCTGCCCGAAATGACACCG
>DATHQQ010000019.1:0-2982 GCA_035482595.1 Verrucomicrobiia bacterium | reverse complement strand
CACGCCACTGCTCGTGGCGACTTTCTCGACCCCGGCATGGACATGCTGACGAAGCCCTTCGCTCTCGACGCCCTTGGCGCCAAGGTTCGAGCCATGATCGAGCGCTAAGCGGGTTGCCCAGGGGAACCGATCCCTCCTTTCCCCATTAGACCAGATAGCGTCGTCGCGCCGCGCCTGCCACGGGCGTGCTCACCGGCGAGGCGCGCCGCATTTCCGAGACAGGAAGGGTCACCCATGAAGCCGTTCATTTCCGATATGAAGAAGATTCAGGAGCGCGCCCGACAGCACATTACCGATGGCGCCGTGACCGCGAGCTACGCCGCCGACCGCGAGAAGGTGATCAAGGTGCTGAACGAGGTGCTGGCGACCGAGATCGTCTGCGTGCTGCGCTACAAGCGGCATTACTATACCGTCGACGGCATCTTCTCGGATTCCATCAAGGCCGAGTTCCTGGAGCATGCGAATGAGGAGCAGGAGCATGTTGATATGGTCGCCGCGCGGATCGTGCAGCTGAACGGCAAGCCGGATTTCCAGCCGGCCAATCTCGCCACCCGCAGCCATTCGCAATATGCCGAGGGCACGGATGCGGTCTCCATGATCAAGGAAAACCTGATCGCCGAGCGGATTGCCATCGAGACCTATATGGATATCGCGCGCTGGCTGGGCGAAGACGATCCCACCACCCGGCGCATGATCGAGCAGATCCTCGAGAAGGAAGAGGAGCATGCCGAGGACATGGCCACGCTCCTCGCCCGCCTCCCCGCCAGCGAAAAGCAGGCGAGTCGGGAGCAGCAGCCGAAATCCGCCTGAGTTTTCAACCCGCTACCGCGGACGGTCCGGGGCCGTCCGCGGGTTTTGGTCTCTGCGACGAAATTCCACCTTACGAATAGTTTAGCCAGCCTCTCTGCAACCCCTGATCCAGGCCCGACGTTCAGGCAGCAATCGGCGCGAGCCGCGCCGATGCCGCATCGTCTGACAGGCGGGGCATCCTCTGCCCCGGAACAGGGAGTTCATGAAGATCGCCCAAATTTCCCCCTTGATGGAGGCGGTCCCGCCCAAGCTTTATGGCGGAACCGAGCGCATCGTCGCCTATCTCTGCGACGAGATGGTGGCTCTCGGCCATGATGTGACCCTGTTCGCCAGCGGCGACAGCCTTACTCAGGCGAAGCTTCATGCGGCCTGGCCCAGGGCGCTGCGGCTGGACGAGGGCATGCGGGACTATCTTGCCCCGCATATCCTGATGCTGGAGCAGCTGGCCCGCCGCAGCGACGATTTCGACGTCGTCCATCTGCATGTGGACTATATGGGCTTCGGGCTGCTGCGCCGTCTCGACCTGCCTTATGTAACGACCTTGCACGGACGTCTCGATCTGCCGGAGCTGCAGCCGCTGTTTGGCCTCTTCAACGACGCACCCGTCGTCTCGATATCGGATTCCCAGCGCGAGCCCCTGCCGCAGGCGAACTATATCGCCACTGTCCATCACGGCCTGCCCGAGCGGCTGTTGCTGCCGGGATTCGGGGCCGGCGGCTATCTCGCCTTCCTCGGCCGGATCTCCCCGGAGAAAGCCCCGGATGCGGCGATCCGCATCGCCGCCGCGGCCGGCATGAAGCTGAAGATCGCGGCCAAGGTCGACAAGGTCGACCAGGCCTATTTCGCCCAGCAGATCGAACCCTTGCTCAGCCAGCCTCATGTCGAATTCCTGGGCGAGATCGGCGAGGACCGGAAGGCGGAGTTCCTGGGCAATGCCGCCGGACTGCTCTTTCCCATCGCCTGGCGGGAGCCGTTCGGCCTGGTGATGATCGAGGCCATGGCCTGCGGCACGCCGGTGATCGCCTTTCCCAGCGGCTCCGTGCCCGAGGTGATCGAGGAGGGCGTGACCGGCTTCATGGTGGAGAGCGAGGAACAGGCCGCGGTGGCGGCGCGCCGCCTCCACGGCCTCGACCGTGCCCGCATCCGCCGGCAGTTCGAGGAGCGTTTCACCGCCCGGCGGATGGCCGAGGACTACCTCAAGCTCTATCGCGGTTTGATTGCCCGGCACCGCCCGTTGCAAGAGGCCGTCTGAGTGACGGCGCTGCGCGGCCGTCCGGCGGCGAGAGAGCCCCGAGTCTCTCCCTTCTACATCCCGGCGACGGCGCCCGTCTCGATCCAGGGCCGGCGCGTGCTGAAACATGGCGGCTGCTTTGCGCTGCTCGACGAGTTCGGCAGCGCGCAAGCGACCGGGCCGGGGCCGGAGGGGCTCTTCTTCGAGGATACCCGTTACCTCTCCCAGCTCCATCCCACCATCGACGACCAGCGCCCCTTGCTGCTGTCCTCGCGGATGACCGAGGACAACGCTTTGCTCGCGGTCGATATCGCCAATCCCGATCTCAGCGCCGGCGGCAAGCTCCGGCTTCCCGGCGCCATGGTGCATATCGAGCTTGGAATCGCGCTGGGGGAAGGGGCGCTGTTCCTGACCCTGGATCTCAGGAACTATGGCAGGATCCCGGCGAGATTTCGCCTCGACTTCCATCTCGATGCCGATTTCGCCGATATCTTCGAGCTGCGCGGGGCGGTCCGTCCCCGCCGCGGCGTGCTGCTGCCGGTGGAGTGGCGCCGGGAAGGCCCGCGCTACGCCTATCGCGGCCTGGACGGGGTCATCCGCCGAACGAGCCTGGCCTTCGATCCGCCGCCCGAGGCGCTGAGCGCCTATCGCATGAGCTGGCCCATCGATCTTGCGACCGGTGCTACGCAGCGCCTGCAGCTCGACGTGCAATGCGAGCGCCAAGGCAGCCAACGATCCGGACGAGCGGCCACGACGCGCGCCGGCAGCCTTGCGGCGACCGAGCGCCGCGTCGCCGAGCGTCGCGCCCGCGCAGCCGAGCTCACCAGCAGCAATGAGAGCTTCAACAGCTGGCTGCAGCGCTCGCGGGCGGATCTCGACATGCTGATCACCGAGACGCCGGAGGGCCCCTATGCCTATGCCGGGATTCCCTGGTTCTCCAC
>DATHQQ010000018.1:0-8297 GCA_035482595.1 Verrucomicrobiia bacterium | reverse complement strand
CTAAAAGCATGCCTGGCCGAAGAGCGCGGCCTGCTGATCGCCGGCCACGCCGCCGATCGTCAGCGTGCCGCCGAGTACGTCCGGGTCGATCTCCGCGAAGCGGCTGCTCGACGGCCGCACGTCCGGCAACACCGCGCGCGGGATGCCGAGCATCGCGAGGAGATCGTCGTCCCAGCGATGGCGATGGATGTCGAACAGCATCGTCCGGCTGGCATTGGTGGCGTCCGTCGCATGCACGCGCCCGCCGGTCAGCCGCCACAGAAGAAAGCTGTCGATGGTCCCGGCGGCGAGCTCGCCCGCCGCGGCGCGCCGGCGGGCGTCGGGGACATTCTCGAGCAGCCAGGCGATCTTGGTGGCGGAGAAATAGGGATCGAGGAGCAGGCCGGTCAGCCGTTGGACCAGGGGGCCTTTGCCCTCGGCCTCCAGCCTGCGGCATAGCTCGGCGCCGCGCCGATCCTGCCAGACGATGGCGTTATAGACCGGCTTGCCGGTCGCCCGATCCCACATGACGGTGGTCTCGCGCTGATTGGCGATGCCGATGGCCGTCACATCCGGGGCGGCGGCCAGCACCTCGCGGCAGACCGCGAGGGTCGCCTGCCAGATCTCCTCCGGGTCATGCTCGACCCAGCCGTCCGCCGGGAAGATCTGCGGCAGCTCGCGCTGCGCCATGGCGCGGATATGGCCCTCGCCGTCGAAGACGATGGCGCGCGTGCTGGTGGTGCCCTGATCGATCGCCAGAATGCTGCCGCGCGCCACGATTCCCCCCTCGCTTCGCCCGATGATCCAAGGCGGCGGGGTCCGCCGTCAAGCGTCCCGGAAATTTCCGTTTCGGCGCCGGCCTCGCCGCTCTACTACTGCCCCCATGATCCGGCGCATCGGCATCGTGGGAGCGGGAGCCTGGGGCACGGCGCTGGCGGTCATCGCCGAGCGCGCCGGCCGCGAGGTGACCCTCTGGGCGCGGCGCCCCGAGCAGGTCGCCGCATTGGCGGCCGAGCGGGAGAACCGCCTGCACCTCCCGGGGATCTCCCTGGCCCCCGGCATCCGCGTCGCCGGCGCCCTCGACTCCGTCTTCGACGCTGAGGCGGTGCTGGTCGCGCTGCCGGCCCAGCATTTGCGCGCCCATCTGGCGGTGCTCGCCTGGCCGAAGGAGATCCCGGCGGTGATCTGCGCCAAGGGCGTGGAGCGGGAGAGCCTCAAATCCCTGCCGGAGGTGATGGCCGAGATCCAGCCGGCGGCTGCGACGGCGGTGCTCTCGGGTCCGACCTTCGCCGGCGAGGCGGCGCGCGGCCTGCCCACCGCCGTGGTCATTGCCAGCCGCGAACTCGCTTTGGCCGAGACCCTGGCGGCGGCGCTGGCGACCGCGACCTTCCGGCCTTATGCCTCCGACGATCCGACCGGGGTGGCACTCGGGGGTGCCGCCAAGAACGTGCTCGCCATCGGCTGCGGCATCGTCCTCGGCCGGGGCCTCGGCGAGAATGCGCGGGCCGCACTGCTGACCCGGGGGCTGGCCGAGCTGGCGCGGCTTGTGGCGGCGGCCGGGGGCAAGCGCGAGACGGCCATGGGGCTTTCCGGTGCGGGCGATCTGCTCCTGACGGCGACCTCGAGCCAGTCGCGCAACAGTTCGCTCGGCGAGGCGCTGGGCCGCGGACGCAAGCTGGCCGACATCCTGGCCGAGCGGCAAAGCGTGGCGGAGGGGGTGGAGAGTGCGGCCGCCGTGGTGGCGCTCGCCCGGCGCCATGGCGTCGAGATGCCGATCTCCCAATCCGTCGCTGCCATCCTTGCCGGCGGCGATATCGATGCCGAGCTGCGCCGCCTCCTGTCCCGGCCCCTGAAGCGCGAAGAATGAGGCGGAGGATTGTCAAATACGCGGGCTCGTCCTGCGCCCGCCGGGGCTTGTCCGCAAGCCCGTCCTTTGTCTAACTTCTCCGCCATGACGCGACCGCTTCATCTCTTGTCGGTGCAGAACAACGATCTCGGCCATATGGGCTTCGTCGGCGAGCATGTCTATCGCCGCGGTGCCACGGTCGAGGAGGTGATGCCCCAGGAGGGCGATGGCCTGCCGGCGGGTCACGATCCCTATGACGGCGTGATCGTGCTCGGCGGCACGATGGACGCCTTCGACGACGAGAAGAATCCCTATTTCCAGCCGCTGATCCAGCTTCTGCGTGGCTTCCATCAGGCAGACAAGCCGATCCTCGGCATCTGCCTGGGCGCCCAGCTCGTCGCCCGCGTCTTCGACAAGCCCGTCTACCGCCATGTCGAGCTGGAGGTGGGCTTCACCGAGGTCGAGATCACCGATGCGGGCGCCAAGTCCCCGCTACTCGCCGGGGCGGCCCGGCGCCAGCGGGTGATGGAATGGCATCAGGACACCTTCGACCTCCCCGAAGGGGCGGAGCTGCTGGTCACGGGCGAGCGCTGCCGCAACCAGGCCTTCCGCATCGGGCCTCACGTCTATGCCTTCCAATTCCATTTCGAGGCCACGAGACCGATGCTGCGCAGCTGGGCAAGGGCGGCGAATGCCGCTGCCCTGGCGAAGACCCATCCGGATTTCCTCCCCGGCCTCGAGGGTGACCTCGCCCGGCATATGCCGGCCCAGGCGGCGCTTGCCCGCCAGATCTCGGAGCGCTGGCTCGATCTCGTCGAGGCCAGCGCCGCACCCCGCCGGCTGCAAAAGGCCGGCTAGCCTCCTCCACTTCCACCACCTCGACGTCCAACCCCGCGCTTCCCAGTGCAGGATTTCGCAGGGCCTATCTGCGCGGGCTCCTTTTGATCGGAAGTCGCATGCCCCCGGATTGACCGACTCGAATCTACGACGTAATGTCGTAGTTCATGGCGTTCACTTCATTTTCAGCCCGGGAAAAGGCGGCCGACACGCCGGCACCCGGCCAAACGGCGCAAAGCCCAGGAGAGTCGAGCATCCGGTAACCAGAACCGCCGCCGGCGAGAGAGCCCAAAGGGCCGAGCCGGCGGCGCCAGAAATAGGGGGACGGCAGATGACGACGCAGGACGCAAGCGGCAAGCAGCCCTATTCGGCGGCCAAGGAAATGGGCTATGTCGAATCCGGGCTGAAGCGCGAGACGGGCTGGTGGGGCGCCTTCGTCATCGGCCTGGCGGGCACGATCCTGGTGACCGGCATCGCCCCGGTCATGGTGACGAGCCTCGGCGCCGCCTCCGTCCCGGTCACCGTCTTCATCACGCTGACGGGCTGGCTGCTCTGCCTCTTCCTGGCCGAACTCTCGGCCATGATGCCCGAGCGCACCGGCGGCTCGCCGACCTATGCCTATCCCGCCTATAAGGACCGCTGGCCGAGGTTCGCCAAGCATATCAACGGATTCACCGCCTGGGCCTATTGGCTGGGCTGGTTTCCGGTGGCCCCACTCAACATGATCCTGGCGAGCTATTACCTGGCCGACCGCTTCGGCATCAACACGACCGCGGGCTTCACCCCAATCCATACCTTCATCGCCTGGTCGACCTTGATCATCGCGGTGATCGGGATCCTGCTGTTCTTCATCCCGGCCTATCGCGGCATTCGCTTCGGCGCCGCATTCGCGACGGTGCTGGCGCTGCTTTCCATGATCCCGCTCACCTTCATCGCGGTCGCCTGGATCTTCAATCCCTCGGTCGTGAATTTCGGCGAGCTGGCGGGTTTCAAGCATCTCGACGGCTCGAGCTTCTTCGCCGGCATGAACGGCTACAACTGGCTCCAGGTCTATATCGCCTATGGCTTCCTCTTGACCTGGAACGTGATCGCCATGGAGGCGGCGGCCTGCTACATCGGCGAATGCGGCAATCCCGACCATGACGCCAAGATCGCCATGAATCTCGAAGGTGGCTATGGCGTTTTCATCTACACCCTCATTCCCATCGCCTTCATCGTCGTGCTGGGAAGCCATGCGCTTTCGGATGCGACGCTGGCCGATCCGAAGACGATCTTCGTCACCTTCGCCGGCAAGATCCTCCCCGGCATCGGGGGCGAGGTGCTCAACTGGATCATCGCCTTCATGCTGATCGTGGCGCTCGCGCTCTCGGCCCTCAACGCCATCATGGGATCGGGGCGCGCCCTCTATCAGATGGCGCTGGACGGCGAGTTCCCGACCTTCTTCACCAAGGTCAACGAGCATGGCGTGCCGGCGCGCGCCATGTCGCTCAACGTCATCGTCTCGCTGCTGGTCGTCCTGCTGGGCGGCGCGGTGGAGATCTACAGCTTCTCCAATGTCGGTTATACCGTCTCCTTCATCCCGGTGCTGATCGGCTATTTCCTGCTGCGCCAGGACAAGCCCGATCAGCGGCGGCCCTTCCGCCTGCCGGAATACATGAAATACGTCGCCTTGCTGCTGGCCGCGGTCTATTTCGTCTTCTGGCTCTTCGGCGGCCTCTGGTACTCCAAGATCGGCAATGTCGAGGTCTACTACTGGCTCGGCTGGGCGACGCTCCTGGCATATCTGCCCTTCTACTGGTACCGGGTCTATGTCGAGGACAGGCGCAGCCCGGCATGAGGCCGTGAGGGGCGGGTCGGCGCCGGCTTGGCGCCCGGTGCGGCGCTGGCCGCCCTGGAAACGAGAGGCGCCTGCGCCGGACCCGAGGCATTTCGCCGGCAAGTCGCTGCTGCTGGCGTCGGAGGGCCGGGCGATTTCCCGCCCGGCGGTCGAGCTCGCCGCGCGGCTGGCCAAGCAGGCCGGGGCGGAGGTCCATGTCCTCTCCATCGCGCGGGTCTGGGGCACCAGCCTCGGCCTGCCGCATCCCGCCTTGATGCCCAACAAGCGCGAGCTCAAGGAACAGCAGGATAGGGTCGCCGCCGCACTGGCCCTGCTGAAGCGCCGCGGCATATCGGCCAGCGGCCAGGTCCTGGGCACGCGCAATGCCGCCAAGCGGATCGCGATCGAGGCCGAGCGGCGCCGGGCCGATGCGATCGTGATGGCCGCCGACCCGCCGCGCCATTGGCTGGTCGCCGATATGATCTGGTCGCAGGAGCCCTATCGGGTGCGCCGCCGTGCCGCCATGCCGGTCTATCTCGTCGTGGCGACCGACTCCTGATCTCGGATCAGACCATTATTGGGCCAATGAGGGGCAATCTTCCTGCGGCTACCGCAAACTTTCCCCGAGACTCGGGAAATTGGGCCGAATTGGCACAATGATGGTCGTTGCCCCCGTCAAAACGACGGTATTACAATATCGAGTCTTCAGGGAAAGGGGAGATGAGGCTGAGCCCGCATTCAACCTCCAAGGGACCCCCGGCACTTTCCGGGTTTGCCCCAGGCCCTGGATTTTCCAGAAAAAACGATCCGGCTCCGACGATCCGGCCTTCCAGCCCCGTCGCCGAACACCGGCAGGAACTACGACCGCCCGCGCCATCGTGCCGGGCGGTTTTCGTTTGAGGCCGCCGGCGAGGCAAACCGCCGGGGCCGGTTCAAAATAAGGGGGAGCTGAAACATGAGCGTGATGACCGAGGCGGTTGGCGAGAGGACGCTTCACCGTACCATCGACTGGAAGAAGACCTTCTGGATCGCCAGCGGCGTGCCGCCCCTGGTGCTGTTCTCCATCGGCGGCATCGCGGCCACCGTCGGCACGCCGTCCTATATCGTCTGGACGCTCTCCATCCTCATGGGCTTCGCCCAGTCATTCACCTATGCCGAGATCGCCGGCATGTTCCCCAACAAATCCGGGGGTGCACCCATCTATGGCGCCGCGGCGTGGATCCACTACGGCAAGATCTTCGGGCCGCTCTCGGTCTGGTGCTACTGGCTTGCCTGGTCGCCGGTGCTCTCCATCGGCACCGGCATCGCAGCGGGCTATGTGCTGACCGGATTCTTCCCCGCCGACTCCTCGATCCTGACCTGGCAGTGGACCATCGCGGACCTCGGCTTCATCAACCAGGGGCTGACGCTGCGAATCAATTCCACCTTCTTCCTGGGCGTGGTGCTGCTGCTGATCTGCTTTGCCATCCAGCATCGCGGCATCCTGCGGACGGCCTGGTTCCAGACGGTGGTCGGCGTGGTGGTCACGGTGCCGCTGCTGATCGTGGCCGTCTGGCCGATCATCACCGGCCACGTGCTGACCTCCAACCTCACCCCGCTGGTGCCGCTGGGCGATGCCAACGGTGCCGGCTATCCCTTCAACGGCCATTGGGACAAGGCGGGCTGGGGCCTCTTCCTCGGCGGCATGTTCATCGCCGCCTGGTCGACCTACGGCTTCGAGACAGCGGTCTGCTACACCAGCGAGCTCACCAATCCGGGGACCGATACCTTCAAGGCCATCTTCTTCTCCGGCATCCTCTGCCTCGTCCTCTTCATCCTGGTGCCCTTCACGTTCCAGGGCGCGCTCGGCGTGAAAGCCATGCTCGATCCCGGCATCTATGATGGCTCGGGCGTGGCCAAGGCCATGGCGAGCATGTTCGGCACCGCAGGCGTCATCTATTTCGTCATGGTGATCCTGCTGATCCTGGCTCTCGTGCTCTCCATCATCACCGCCATGGCGGGCTCCTCGCGCACCCTCTACCAGAGCTCGGTCGACGGCTGGCTGCCGAAATATCTGAGCTATGTGAACGTCCATGGCGCCCCGACCCGGGCCATGTGGACCGATCTCTGCTTCAACGTGATCCTGCTGATGATGTCGAACTATCTCTTCGTGCTGGCGGTCTCCAACTGCCTCTACATCATCTTCAACTTCATCAACCTCAATTCCGGCTGGCTGCACCGGATCGATTCCGGCCATGTCCGCCGGCCCTGGCGGGCGCCTAATTGGCTGCTGGGGCTGGGCGCCGTCTTCGCCTTCGTGAACATGTTCTTCATGGGGGCGGGCGCCGATATCTACGGCACCAACACGCTTCTCCTGGGCATCATCGGGGCGGCCCTCATCGTCCCGATCTGGATCTTCCGCCACTACATCCAGGACCGCGGCAAATGGCCCGCCAAGATGCTGACCGATCTCGGAATCACCGAGGAGATGATGCATGTGCGCAAGGCGGGCATGCTGCCCTATCTGACCATCGCCGCAGGCGCTCTCGTGGTGGCGGCGAGCTGGTATTACTTCTGGGTTGTGACGTGACCCGGGCGGGCTGAGCGAAAGGGGCCCGCAAGGGCCCCTTTCCGTTTCCGAGGAAAAAATTCCGCCCTATTCCCGGCCAATCCATTGACAGCGCGCTTGTTCATGTTATTTCTCATGCGCCTTGAGCAAGAGGAATGAAGGTGACGACGGTCCTTCGACTCCGACGACGAGCCGGCTCCGCGGGTCTTTGCCCCGCCGCCCTCGCCGTCTGACCGAAGCGACCCTTCGCCCTGCCATAGGCATCGAAGGTCCCGCGAGCGGTCGGATCGCCGCCTCGTCAGCCAAGGAACCTTCCATGCCCAGCAATGTTTCCTCGCCCCTGCCTGCCTTACCATCCCCCATTTCCCTCGTCTCGATCGAGGCCGAAGGGCCCGGCGACTCGCCCGCCATCGAGGCCCTCCTCGACGAAGCCTTTGGGGCCGATCGCCACAAAAAGCAGTCCTACCGCTACCGCCAGCATGTCGGGCCGGTCGAGGCTCTTTCTCTGGTCGCTCGCGACCGGGGCCGGGTCGTCGGCACCATCCGGCAATGGCCGGTCGCCATCACCGGCGCGCCGGCCGGGGCCCCGGCTCTGCTTCTCGGCCCCATCGGCGTCGCGGCCGACCGGCGCAAGGAGAGGATCGGCGACCGGCTGATGCGCGAGAGCCTGCGCCTGGCCGACGAGCTGGGCTTCGCCATCGTGCTGCTGGTGGGTGAGCTCAGCTATTACGGACGCTTCGGCTTCCGGTCCGCCGCCGCCCATGAACTCTTCATGCCCGGCGAGGATCCCCGGCGCCTGCAGGTCCTGGAGCTGGAGCCGGGGGCGCTCGCGGGCGTCTCGGGCGATCTCTGGCCCGTCCTGCCCAAGCCGGCCAAGGCGCGGCGCTACGGCACCTGAGAGCCCGTCCGGGTGGCGGGCGCTCGGAAGGTCGCCGCCCCGGGGGAGGGAGGCGCTTCAACCCATTTATTGGTTGAAGATCTGCCAACGCCGCTTCTAAACCTGCTATTAATGATCGCCTCGCCGATCGCCGGCAAGACCTATGGCACCATGACCAGCGCCCAATGGTCGTCGAGCGCGGCCAAGCTCTTCGCCGGCGTCCAGCCCGCGAAGCCCTATTACAATCCTTGGGGTGCCGCGGTCTTCAACATCTTCGGCAACAGCCGGATCTACGGCTTCCAGTATTCGGATTACTTCAACCCCCAAACCTCGCCGCTCGGCAATCCGCTAATGCCGGTCCAGCCGAGCATCCCGATCCAGCTGCTCATCCTGA
>DATHQQ010000017.1:0-7629 GCA_035482595.1 Verrucomicrobiia bacterium | reverse complement strand
TTCGCCTACGGCATGATGGCGGTGGAGACCGGCCTCGACCTCATCTGCCTCGGCGAGATGGGGATCGCCAATACCACCAGTGCGGCCGCCCTCTGCTGCGCCCTCTTCGGCGGCAGCGCCGCCGAATGGGTGGGCCCCGGCACCGGGGTCGTGGGCGAGGCTTTGGCGCGCAAGATCGCCGTGGTCGACGAGGCGCTGGCGCTGCATCGCCCGGCGCTGGGCGATCCCTTCGAGGTCATCCGGCGCCTGGGCGGGCGGGAGCTGGCGGCCATCGCCGGCGCCGTCATCGCCGCACGGCTGGCCCATGTGCCGGTGCTGCTGGACGGCTTCGCCGCCACCGCTGCCGCCTCGGTGCTGGAGGCAGCGATGCCCGGGGCCCTCGATCACTGCCTGGTCGCCCATTGCTCGGCCGAGCCCGGGCATCGCCGCCTGCTTGAGCGCCTGGCCAAGAAGCCGCTGCTCGATCTCGGCATGCGTCTCGGCGAGGCTTCCGGTGCGGCGCTCGCCATCCCCCTGCTGCGCGCGGCCATCGCCTGCCATACCGGCATGGCGAGCTTCGCGGAGGCGGGAGTCAGCGATAAATCGGCCGAGTGATGCGCCGGGTCCAGGCCGTCGAGCTGCGGCGCTTCCTCCTTGACCGTCTGGGCCTCGCCGGCCCGCTGCGCCCTGCGGCCGAGCTGCCCGCCCTGGCGGCCGAGCTCGCCATGATCCAGATCGATTCGATCCGGGTCGCGGGCTTGCGCAATCACGAGCTCGCCTGGCTCGCCCGCGGCGAGGCCGGCGTCGCCGATTTCTACGCCATGCTCTATGGCCGCGGCGAGTTCATCGAGACCCACTACCCGGTCTTCGCCGTGCGCCGCGACTGGCTTCCGATCCTCTCCACCGCGCTGCTCGATCAGCGCCCGGCGACCCGGATCCGGCGCCGGCGCCTCAAGCCCCAGATGCAGAAGATGGAAGACCACATCCGCGCCCATGGCGCGGTAGGCCCCGCGGATTTCGATTCCCGCCGCGTGGTCGGCGGATTCAACACCATCAAATCGACGACCCGGGCGCTGGAGCAGATGTGGTCGGACCGGCGCCTGCAGATCAGCGGCCGCACCCCGCATTTCCACCGGCTCTTCGATCTGACCGAGCGCGTGCTGCCGGAGCTGGCCGATGCGGCGCCGCCGACCTTGCCGGAATATGAGCGTTTCCTGCTGCGCTCGGCCCTGCAGGTGCTGAAGATCGCCACGGCCGAGCAATGGGCGGATCGGGTGCGGCTCCACTACGGCTCCTGGCGTGGGGAATCGATCCGGCGCTGGCGCGAGCTGGTGAAGGCCGAGGCCGAGGCGCAGGCCGTGCCCGTCGAGGTCGTCGATCTTCCGGGACGGCCGATCTATTGGCATCTCGCGAGCGATTCCGCGGGCTGGGAGGCGGCCGGGCGCGAGGCCCGGCCGGAGGATCCGGCGCGCATCATCCCGCCCCTCGACAATCTCCTCTTCAGCCGCAAGCGCTTCAGCGCCCTCTTCGGCTTCGATTACAAATTCGAGGCCTATACGCCGCAGGACCAGCGGAAGTTCTATTTCGCCAAGCCCATCGTGCATGGTGACCGCGTCGTGGCGCTGCTGGATGCCAAGCGGGCCGACGGCGAATGGCGCATCGTCGGCTATGAGCAGATGGCCCCGGCCCCGCCCGAGGCGCTGCGCCAGGCCGTCCATCGCCTGGCCCGGATCGCCGGCGCCGCAAAGGTCGGCGCCTCCACGCGACTCACCCGCGAGCTGCGCCGCGCGCTCGTCGGGAAGATCGAGCAGCCCTGAATCTCCGACCAGGTCGCTCCACCCCCTCCGTCATTCCCGTGAAAGCCCCAGGCGATATACGCGTCTCGCTGATCGCCGCCGCTCCTTTCTTCCCCCTCCCCCTGCGGGCCGTCAGGCCCGCGCTTGAGGGGGGAGGGTCGGGGTGGGGGTGGCCATAGACTCAACGCATCAGCCGATGCCACACAGACTCATCGTGATCCGCGGACACGGATCCCACCCCCCACCCTAACCCTCCCCCGCAAGGGGGGAGGGGATACGAAGGAAGGCGGCTCGACTTATATACACGCCCTCCGGCGAAAGCGGGAATGACGACTGATCAATTGAGCGATCACCCTGCCACCCTGGCGCGCTTGCGAACCGCTGCCGCGGTGGCGGCATCGGCGGGGTAGAGCATCTCCAGCGCGATCTCCGACAGGGTCACGTCGACGGGCGTGCCGAAGACGGTCACCGTGCTGAGGAAGGAAAGCTCCCCGAGCGGGCTCGCCAGGCGCAGCGGAATGGCAACCGCAGGCCGCACCGTCGTCTTGCCCCGCCGGCCGGCGAGCGGCAGCTCATAGCTCTCCGCCTCCCGCAGGAGCGCTTCCAATTTCGGATCGGCCGTCAGCTCGATCTCGCGCCGCAGCCGTCCGAGCAGATGCTCCGACCATTCCCGCAGATTGAGGATGGCCGGCGCCAGCCCCCGTGGGTGCAGGCTGAGTCGCAGGACATTGACCGGCGGCTTCAACAGTTCCGGCGCGACCGCCTCATAGAGCTCGGGCAGGGCGGCATTGGACGCCACGATCTCCCAGTGCCGATTGATGGCGAAGGCCGGGAAGGGCTTATGCGCCTCCAGAGTCGATTCGATCGCCGAGCGCACGGCCTCGAAGGAGGGATCCTCCAACGCACGATCGCCGAAGCTGGGCGCGAAACCGGCGGCCACCAGCCAGATGTTCCTCTCCCGCAGCGGCAGATCCAGCTCCTCCGCCAGGCGCAGCACGAGCCCGCGGCTGGGGGCGGCGCGGCCGAGCTCGACGAATCCGAGATGGCGCGGCGAGACATTGGCACGGAAGGCGAGCTCCATCTGGGGCAGCCGCCGGCGCTTGCGCCAGACCCGCAGATGATCCCCGAAGCCCTCGCCGTTCAGCCGCATCGGATGGTCATTTCCTCGCTTGCACCGGCGGCATTTTACCGCGCGCCCTTGGCCGGAAAACTACCTTTCAGGTAGTCGATCCGCCGCCAACGCAGCCCCAAACTCCTACCGTCATTCCGGCGAAAGCCGGAATCCAGGGGCCACATGTTCGGGACTTTGCCACTCGTCCCTGGATCCCGGCTTTCGCCGGGATGACGGAAGAAACAAAGAGTCCGGAGTTCAACCATGCCCGTCACCTATCTGATCAAGTTCGACGTCCATCCCGACCAGCGGGAGAATTTTCTCGACCTCCTCACCGGCGTGCTCGACGCCATGCGAGGCGAGCCGACGTTCCACGAGGCGATCCTGCATCGCGATCCCGAGTCAGAGGATCGCTTCATGCTCTACGAGACCTGGGAGAGCCATGAGGATGTCATGGCGGTCCAGCTCCAGCGTCCGTATCGCAGCGCCTGGCATGACGCGCTCCCGGCCCTGCTTCGCACACCCCGCGACGTCACGGTCTGGCAGAAGCTGCGCGCCGATCGCAATTCCCCAAGCCATAGGAGCTAAGACATGCCTGACTTCCAAACCCGCGACGGCACGCGCCTCTTCTACAAGGACTGGGGCAGCGGCCAGCCGGTCGTCTTCGTGCACACCTATGTCCTCAATTCCGACGCCTGGGATTATCAGATGGCGTTTCTCACCCGCCACGGCTTGCGCTGTGTCGCCTATGACCGGCGCGGCCATGGACGATCGGACCGGCCCGGCAGAGGATATGATTTCGATACGCTCGCGGATGATCTGGCCGCTCTCCTCGATCATCTGGATCTCGCCGATATCACCCTCGTCGGCCATTCCATGGGTGCCGGCGAGGTGGCGCGATATCTCTCGCGCCATGGCAGCGCCCGGGTGGCGCGCGTCCTGCTGGTAGCACCCATCACCCCCTTCATGCTGCGGACGGCGGATAATCCCGACGGCATGAATCCCGCGATCCGCGACCTCTTCGCCGCGGCGATCGAGGCCGACTACCCCCGTGCCTTGCGGCAATTCGCCCCCGGCTTCTGGGGCGAAGGCGAGGTTGTGTCGGCGGAGATGAAGGATTGGGGCCACGGGCTGGCGCTGCAGACGTCATTGATCGCCGCGCAGAGACTGCTCCAGGAAAACTGGGCTACCGATTTCCGCCCCGACCTCAAGGCCTTCGACATGCCGGTGCTGGTGATTCAAGGGGAGCACGATCAATCGACGCCGCTCGATAAATGCGGTCGGCCGACGGCAGCCGCGATCCCCGGCGCCCGGCTCGTCATCTATGACGGCGGCGGCCATGCGCTCCCGCTGATCGCCCGCGAGAAGTTCAATCGCGATCTGCTGGATTTCGCAACGGACACTCGACGTCTGGCCGCGGAAGGAATGCAATCATCGGCAGCGTGACCTCTCACGCTGCCGATGTTCTGCGAAGCCTACGGCTGCTTCATGAACTCCGTGCAGGACGCGACCCGCCCCTTGTTGGGCGCATTGAGATAGCAAAGCTCCAGCCGGTTCGGCGCCAGGACGGTCCCGACGGTATAGCCGTCGTCGTCGGCGACATAGAAGGAACCGCTGCGCGAGATGACCCCGATGATCATTTCGCTCGCCCGCGGCGAGGCGTAGGTGCCGGAGAACCTGCGCCCGTCCTGCATGTCGATCTTCATCGTGAAGGTGGTGCTGTGCAGCACCGGCTTGCTGTCCGGGGCGCCGGGGTGGTGGGAATTCCCACCGGGGCCCATGATGATCGATTCGCTGTCGCCCTTCCAGGTCCCGCGCAGATCGGGAAATGCGCTATCGGCAAAAGCTGGCAAAGCGATGAGCCCGGTGAGCGTAAAGATCAAACCCCATTTGCGCATGACGACCTCCCTAAGCCTATGGATGATCCCGGCACGTATTGCGCGAAGGCTATCGAAACCTCGCGGGGGCGACAAGCCGCAGGAGGAATGCCGCCCTAGCGCCTCGGCTCAGTCCTTCCTTCTGGCAATCGGATGAGGATGCTACCCTCACCGCCGACCCCCGATCCTCGGGGTATCCAGCAACCGCAAAGGAAGATGCCGGTGGCCGAGCACGAGATCCGCTTCAACGACGGCGCCGCCTATGAACGGATGATGGGAGTCTGGAGCCGGCTCGCGGGCGAGATCTTCCTGGACTGGCTGGCGCCGCCCCCTGGCTTGCGCTGGATCGACGTCGGCTGCGGCAACGGCGCCTTCACCGAGCTGCTCGTCGAGCGATGCGCCCCCGTCGAGGTGCAGGGGATCGATCCGTCCGAGGCGCAGCTCGCCTTCGCGCGCTCGCGCCCCGCGGCACGGGTGGCGGAATTCCGCCAGGGCGGCGCCATGGAGCTCCCCTTCCCCGACGACAGCTTCGAGGCCGCCGTCATGGCGCTGGTGATCTTCTTCGTTCCCGATCCCGCCAAAGGTGTCGCCGAGATGGCCCGGGTGGTTCGCCCGGGCGGCAGGATCGCCGCCTATGCCTGGGATATCCTGGGCGGCGGCTTTCCGCTGGAGCTGATGCGAGTCGAAATGCTGGCCATGGGTGTCGAGATCGCGCAGCCGCCGAGCCCAGGCGCTTCGCGGATAGAGGCGCTGCGGGAGCTGTGGCACACCGCAGGACTCGAGGGAGTCGAGACGCGGGAGATCACCGTGCGGCGGAGCTTCGAGGGCTTCGAGGACTTCTGGACCACCAGCCTGTTGTCCTCGAGCATGGGCCCCGCAGCGGCCGCTATGGACCCTTCCGATCTCGAGCAGCTCAAGGCGAGGGTGCGGGCGCGCCTGCCGGCGGATACCGCGGGCCGCATAACCTGCAGCGCGCGCGCAAATTCCGTCAAGGGGCGGATGCCGAAATAGCGACGGCGCCTCCTACTCCCCCTGCTGCATCAGCAGCCCATGCCGGCGCGCCATGCGGAAGACCGCGAGATAGATGGCGATTCCGATGGCGATGTAGACGAGGTTCAGCCCCGCCGCCTCGAGCATGAGATCGCCGCGGAACTGCTTGTCCACCAGCAGCGAGCGCATGCCCTCGAAGACATAGGTGGAGGGCAGCGACCAGGAGATCGGCTGCAGCCAGGACGGCAGCACATGGACCGGGTAATAGACCGCGCTCACCGGGGCCAGGAGGAAGATCAGGAACCAGGCAAGATTCTCCGCCCCCTGGCCGAAGCGCAGGATGAGGGCGGTGATGGGCAGGCCCATGGCCCAGCTCATGACCAGGAGATTGGCGAAGAATCCCACCAGGGGCAGACCGAGACTGAAGATCGAATAATGATAGAGCGGGATCGCCAGCAAGGCGGCGGGCAGCACGCCGATGAGGGTGCGAATCAGGCTCATGGCGATCAGCGACAGCACATGCTCGATGGGCCTCAGGGGGCTGACGAAAAGGTTGGCCAGATTGCGCGACCACATCTCCTCCATGAAGGAGAGGGTGAAGCCGAGCTGGCCGCGGAACAGCACGTCCCAGAGCATGACCGCGGAGAGCAGCACGCCGAAGGCCCGGGCGACCCAGGTGGAATTCGTATAGAGGAAGACGGTGATGAAGCCCCAGATGATCATCTGCATGGTCGGCCAATAGGCGAGCTCCAGCAGACGGGGCCAGGACCCGCGCAGCACATAGAGATGTCGGATGACCATGGCGCCGATGCGCGCCCCCGATATGCCGCTCCCGGCCTTCATGGCTCATGCTCCTCGAGGCCGGCGCTGCGCGATTCCATCTCGCGGGCCGCCTCGCCTTCCGGCGTCCGTTGCCGGCGCTCGCGCGCGATATCGAGGAAGACCTCCTCCAGATTGCTGCGGCCGTAGCGCGCGACCAGCTCGGCCGGGGCACCGCGATCGACGATCCGGCCACGGCGCATCATCAGCACCTCGCTGCACAGCCGCTCGACCTCGCCCATATTGTGGGAGGCGAGCAGGATCGCGGCCCCCTCGCGGTCGCGATAGCGCTCCAGATATGCCCGCACCCAATCGCCGGTGTCGGGATCGAGGGAGGCGGTGGGCCCGTCCAGCAGCAGCACCTCGGGGCGGTTCAGCATGGCCTTGGCCAGCGCCACCCTTGTCTTCTGCCCGGCGGAGAGGCCGCCGGTCTTGCGCTTCATCAGCGCGGCGATGGCGAGATCCTCGGCCACCTCCTCGATCCGCCGGCGCCGGTCGGCGATGCCGTAGAGCATGGCATAGACCGTCAGATTCTCGCGCACCGTCAGCCGGTGCGGCAGATCGACATAGGGCGAGGAGAAGTTCATGCGCGCCAGCACCCGATGGCGGTGGCGCAGCATATCCTCGCCCAGCACCCGAATCCGCCCCGCGGTGGGCAGCAGCAGCCCCAGCAGCATGGAGAGGGTCGTCGTCTTGCCGGCGCCATTGCCCCCGAGGAGTGCAACCGTCGCCCCCGCCGGCACGCTGAAGGCGATGCCGTCGACGGCGACCACCTTGCCGTAGTGCTTGACCAAGCCGGCCACCTCGATGACCGGCGGGGAGTCGGGAGAAGGCATGGGAAAACGCTGGGCTGACTGCAAGCTGACGCCAAGACCCGCGGATTATAACCGGCCCCGCGGAAAGAGCATCGCCTCGATACCTTGAGTCAGGGGCCGGCCGCGGCTTCGCGGCGGAAGACGTAGTTCTGGCCGTCCTCGAAGAAGAGGCGGAGCCGGTCGAGCTTGCCGTCCTGGCCCGTCTGGAACTGGGCGAAGCAGAGCGGCAGCGGGCCGCTGCT
>DATHQQ010000016.1:0-3090 GCA_035482595.1 Verrucomicrobiia bacterium | reverse complement strand
GGTCGCGTCGATGGTGCCGGCGGCGTCCTGGCCTGCCAAGCGGCCGAAGGGCTTCAACGGCACGGCCTGGACGACGAGTGAGGCACGCAGGGCATTGCCCTCGAGCGCGCCATTGCCGGTCACGCTTCCCCCTGCGAGGTTGAGCGCCAGATCCCCCAGCCGGGCATTGCCGCCGCCGAAGGCAAGGCGCAGCGGGCGCAGCAGCCTGGCGCTGTCGCCGGCGAGCGTCGCGGTCAGCCGGTCGAGGACGAGCTGCTGGGACCTGCCCGCACCGCTCCAGTCGCCTGCCAGATCGAGGGCGAGGGCCAGGCTCTGCTGCTCCGGCGCGGCATCGGGGAGGTGATATGCCCCCTTGGCCTCGGCAGAGAAACTGAGACTTGCGGGGACGTTTCTCACGAGCTTCGCGGCAGCATGGCCGAGCTGCAGATTTCCGGCGGCGACCTCGCTGACGGAGAGATCGGCCTGGCCTAAGGGGGTGGCCAGCAAGTTGTGGGCCTTGGCGGTGAGCGACAGCCGGCGCATCGCGACGCGCCCCCGGCCCTCGCCGAGAGAGAGTCCGGTCGCCTCGAGCTTCACATCGGCCGACTGCCCTTGCACCGCCGTGAGAGCAATCGTCATCTCGGCGTGACCCTCGAGCGATGTTCCGGCCAGCGCCGACCAGGGGGCGAGATCGGCGATCGAGGCCGTGAGCCGGCCACTCGCCTGCCCGGAGGCCAGCGAGTAGTCCAGCTTGCCTGCGATGTGGCTGCCCGCCGCCGTCAGGCTGAGACCTGGCAGGCTGACGGCATCGGCAGATCGCGCAAAGCCCGTCTGCAGCCGCGCCTCGACGCCCTTCGCCGCGCCGGCGAGAAGCGCCGTCGCGCTGAGCTGGCCCTCCGCATGGTCGAGATCATGCAGATCGAGCGCGGGCAGCCGAATCTGGGCCGTGAGCCGCTGGGCGAGCGGCCGGTCGATGCCGATCCCCTGCCCGTCGAGATCGAGCGTGAGCGGACTGGCCGCGCCATCGGCATCGAGCTTGCCGGTCAAGGCCAGCCGTCCCTGAAGGCGCGTACCGAGCGCCGGGCCAAGATCGGCCAGCCGCGGCAGCTCGATCTTGAACGCACCCGTCGGCCGGGCCAGAGTGGCATCGGCCGCGGCCTCGCCCGTCAATACGATCCCGTTTCCGCCAATATCGATATCGGAGGCCGACAGCGCGCCATCGGCGCCGCGATCGAGCTTGCCGGCGATGGTCACCCGCGGACCGAGGAGAGCGTCGGCCAAAGGCATGCCGAGCTTGAGTTCCTCCGTGCCGCCCTGCAGCAGCACCGTCGTCTCCCCCGCAGGGGTCGCATCAAACTTGGCCTCGAGGTAGAGACTGCCGGCGAGGTCGGGCAGCTCAGCCAGTTCGGCGTAGCGGTCGAGCCCCGCGATATCGAGCTCCAGCTGTCCGCTCGACCCTTGCGGTGCCCACCGGCCCTGTCCGCTCAGCTTGAGCGATGCGCTCTCGACATCGAGAGCCGCGATATGGAGGCTGAGATCGGCTTCATCGAAGCTGCCGCTCAACGACCAGTCGAAATCGCGGTCCAATGCCGCGGGCAAAGGTGCGTCGCTACGCGCCAGGCCGGTAAGCCGTCCCTTGCCCTGGGCCTTCCACTGCCGCCGGCCTTTCTTTTCCGCCAGAGCAAATTGGAGCTGGGCGGTGAACCGGTCGAGCGAGACATCGGACAGGTGCAGCCCGTCGCTGCGCAGGTCCAGATCGGCTGTGGGGGCTGCGAGAGTCCCGGCGATCGTCGCGGCGAGCTCGAGCCGGCCGGCGAGCGTCTCGCCCAACAACTCTTGCGCCGGATGAAGATCCGGTAGAATGAGATGGAGCTGACCATTGACGCGTTGGGTCGTGCTGTCCAGGCGGCCCGACCCGGAGATCTCCCCGACGGCGGCGGAGAGATTAAGCTTATCTAAGGTGACGACCGCTTTGCCGTCGTAGTCCATAACCGCCGTCAGGGCCAGCCGGTCGCCAATGAAGGGCGCCATGTCGGGCGGCAGCAGCCCATCCTGGCGGGCCTCCGCCTGGACCATCAGCCGATAGGTCTGGCCTTGGCCGGAAATGTCGACATCGCCCCGGATCTCGAGCAAGGACCCGAGCTTGGCGTCGAGATGGCCGTGCCAATCCGAAAGCGGCCCCCGGCCGGCGATGCGCGTCGTCATCGCCGGCCGGTCCGCTCGCTGCAGCAGCCCGGCCGCGAGAATGCCCAGCGGATCGTTGATCTCGCCCTTCAGATCGAGCACCGCGGGCTGGCCGTCGATGGCGAGGTCCAGCTTCGCGTCGCCGGGTTTGTCGTCGATGCGCCGCAGCGCCAGATGCGTCTCGACCCGACCCTTGGTGATGCGGCCTCGACCCTGGAAATCGAGCCTCACCGGCTCGCCGAGAACGGCCGGGGCGAGGGTCACGTTTTCGATCCCCAGATCATCGACGGCGACATCGAGGGGCAGCCGCGGCGGCGTCAGATCCAGGCTGGCCGAGGAGGCGGCGGGCCTGGGCTCTGCAACCGGCTGGCGCGTCACCTGCGCTCTTGCGGCTCGCAGCTGACGGATCGCGAGCTCACCACGCAGAAGCGCGGCACCGTCGATCGAAAGGGTGACATCGTCGATCGCGAGCCAGGTCCCCTCGCGATCGGCAAGGCGAATCTCGGCGAGGTGGAGCTCGAAGGGCGGCGTGCCGGCAAGTCCGTCGATGGCGACCTTGCTCGCGGGCGTCGAAAGCGCCTGGGCAAGCGTGGCGGCCAGCCAAGCCTTCCCCGGCGCCGTCTGCAGGAAGCCATAGCCGCCCGCTACGGCGAGCAGGACGACCAGGGCAAATCCCAGAAGCGAATACAGCATGATGCGACCGAGGCGCTTCATCTCTAGAAGGCCTGTCCCAGGCTGATATAGACCTGGATGATGCTGTCGCTGGGACGCCGGTCCAGCGGGGTGGCGATATCGAAGCGCAGCGGTCCGATGGGGCTGAAATATCGCACCCCCACGCCCGTTCCCCAATAGAGCCGCTGGCTCAGATCCGGCAGGGTCGTGTCATAGACGCTGCCGCCTTCGAAGAAGGCGACGAGGCCGAAGGTA
>DATHQQ010000015.1:0-13438 GCA_035482595.1 Verrucomicrobiia bacterium | reverse complement strand
TGGCCAGCAAGGTCACGGCTGTGGGCGGCTTCTATTCCTTCATCAGCCACGGGCTGGGGCGCGAGCTCGGCATGGGCTTCGGCTTCGGCTCGGTGGTCGCCTATTCGGTGTTCGAGGCCTCGCTCGCCGGCGGCTTCGCATATTTCGCCAATCTCGACATCACCGCCTGGTTTGGCGTCAACGTGCCCTGGCCGATATTGGCGCTGATCATGATCGTGGGCATTTCGATCCTGACCTTCTTCGACGTGAAGGTCTCCACCGCGATCCTGGGCGTGGCGCTCGTCGGCGAAGTGGCAATCCTGACGATCTTCGCCATCGGTGTTTTCACGAGCTCCGGTGCCCATGTGGATATCGCCGCCATCAATCCGATCAATGCCTTTCACGGCTTCGCTGCGCATGAGAAGTTGGCGGCCGGCGCTGCTGGCATCGGCCTCTTCTTCGCATTCTGGTCATGGGTCGGCTTCGAGATGGCGCCGAACTATGCGGAGGAATCCCGCGATCCGAAGCGCATCGTGCCCCTCTCTCTCTACGTCTCGGTGCTGGCTCTGGGGATATTCTATGTGATCATCTCCTGGGCAGGCGTCTCGGGCTACGCCAAGATCGACGACGCCATCGCGATGTCGCAGACCAACTCAGCCAACTTCTTCTTCGATCCGGCGACGCGCCTCATCGGCGGATGGGTTGCGCTCCTGATGAGCATCCTCATCTTGAGCGGCTCCTTCGCTTGCGGCATGGCCTTCCACAATACGGCAGCCCGCTACCTCTATTCTCTCGGCCGCGAGCGGGTCCTGCCGGCGGCTCTCGGCAAGACTCATCCGGTGCATCGCACGCCGCATGTGGCCTCCTTCACCCAGAGCGTCATTGCCGCCGTCATCATCCTGATCTTCGCCATCAAGGAAGGCAGCAACGACCCGACGACCCAGGCCTATCTCGAAGTCTATGGCCTGATGGCGCTGGTGGGCACGATCCTGATCGTGACGTCCCAGGCGGTCGTCTCGCTGGCGATCATCATGTACTTCCGCACCCATCACCCCGACGATCATCACTGGTGGAAGACCTTAGTGGCGCCGCTCATCGCTCTCGTCACCCAGGCCTATGTCGTCTACCTCTGCGTCGCCAATATGGACTTCCTGGGCGGCGGCCTGCGCTTCGCCGACTACATCGTCTGGATCGACCTCGCGGTGCTGGTCGTCGGCGTCCTCGGCGCCTTCTATATCAAGGCGTCCGATCCGGAGAAGTACGACAAGATCGGCCGCCTCATCTATGAAGGCGTGCCCGAGCGTCCATAGACGGAATCGAGCGGGCCCGACGGCGGCGCCGGCAGGCCCCGTGATATGGCAGGAGCAACGACCTTCACCCCGCGGTGAGGGTCGTTTCTTCTTGAAGATATGAGCCACACCCCATGTTCATTCTCGGCATCGATATCGGGACCCAGAGCCTGAAGGCGGTGGTGCTGGGCGAGGGGCTGAAGCCGCTGGGCGGCGGTGCCGCCTCCTATCAGCCCCAATTCCCCCAGCCGCTCTGGGCCGAGCAGGACCCGCGCCTCTGGCTGGACGCACTTCGCCCCGCCATCGGCCAGGCCTTGGCCGAGGCCGGCATTGCCGCGGCGGAGGTGGGCGCGCTCGGTATCGCCGGCCAGCTGGACGGCTGTCTGCCCGTGGACCGCAAGGGCGAGGCCATGGGGCCCTGCCTCATCTGGATGGACCGCCGCGCGAGCGCGGAGACATCCGGCGCGCACGCCGAGACGGTCATGGCCAAGGGCGGCGTCGTGCTGGATGCGAGCCATATGGCAGCGAAGATGTGCTGGCTGAAGCGCCATCACGGCGATGCCCACGACATCGCCTGCTTCCACCAGCCGACCTCTTTCGTGGTCGCCCGGCTGACCGGCCGCGCGGTGATGGATCACGCCGTCGCCTCCACCTCCATGCTCTACAATCTCTGGGACCGGCGCCTCGACCCCGAGCTCTGCGAGATGTTCGGCATCGAGCCGGACGAGCTGCCCGAGATCGACGCCAGCGAGGCCGTGGCCGGCGGCCTGAGCGTGGGCGGCGCCGCGCTGACCGGCCTCAGGCTGGGCATCCCCGTGGCCGTGGGCACGGGGGATGATTTCTCCAACGCTCTCGGGGCCGGCGTCGTGCGTCCCGGTCGGGTGATCGTCTCCCTGGGTACGGCCGAGGTAGTGGGCGCCGTGCATGGGACGGCGGTCATCGACAAGGGTGCCTTGGTGGAGACCCATGGCTATGCAGGGAAGCGATTCTTCATTGAGAATCCCGGCTGGCTCTCGGGCGGCGCGCTCGCCTGGATCATCGGCACCCTCCGACTGACGGGGGTCGATGAGCTGAACGAGCTGGCGGGCCGGGCCCCGCCGGGCGCCGATGGCGTCACCTTCTTGCCGGCGCTCTCCGGGGCCATGGCACCGGAATGGGTGGCCGAGGCCCGCGGCTGCTTCTACGGCCTCACCGCCGCCCATGGGCCCGAGCATCTCACGCGGGCCGTGCTGGAAGGCTGTGCGTTTGCCATGCGCGACGTGGTCGACCGGCTGACGGCGCTGGGCGTCGATACCCGGCGGGTTCGCCTGCTGAGCGGCGGGGCGCGCAGCCGCGTCTGGGCCGAGATCCGGGCGGGGCTGCTCGGTCGGCCGGTGGAGGTCGCGGCGCTTTCCGACAGCTCGCCTTTGGGTGCTGCCTTGCTGGCGGCCGTGGCAGCATGCGCCGAGCCCAGCCTCGACAGCGCCGCCGACAAACTGGCGCCGCAAACGGCGGAGATCGAGCCGGTCTCGGGGCATCTCGGCGCTTATGAAGAGGCCTATCAACGCTACCGGCGCCTGTTCACGGCGCTGAAGCCGATGTTCGAGGAGGTTGCCCGCGCATGAGCCAGGCGCTGATGGAGAGGCTGCTGGAGGGAAGGCTGGCCGATCCCGACGGCGGCGGGATGCTGGCGGTACCGACCCGAAAGGTGGCGATCGCCGCGAATTTGGGGGGCCGCGCCGCGGCGCTTCTGGGCGATCTCGGCCTGGGGCCGCGCCTCGCGGTGGTCTCAGATCCCCGGACCCGCGCCGTGCTGGGCGAGCGGGTCGTCGCAGGCCTCGGCGGCGCGAAGATCAGCGAGCTCGTGCTGGAAGAGATGCCCAAGCCCGACGGCGAGACGGTGGCGCGGGTGCGCGCCGCCACGGCCGAAGCCGATGCTTTGGTGGCCGTCGGCTCCGGCACCATCAACGATCTGTGCAAATATGCGGCCTTCCTCGACCGCAAGCCCTATGCCGTCTTCGGCACGGCCCCCTCGATGAACGGCTATACCTCCGTCAGCGCGGCCATCACCGAGCATGGCCATAAGAAATCCCTGCCTGCCGCAGCACCGGTCGGCGTGTTTCTCGATCTCGCGGTGCTGGCCGCCGCCCCGCCGCGCATGATCCGCTCGGGCCTGGGCGACAGCATCTGCCGCCCCACCGCCCAGGCGGACTGGCTGCTGGCCCACCTGCTGCTGGGCCAGACCTATCGCCGGGCGCCCTTCCTGCTGCTGGATGCCGATGAGCCGGCGCTGCTCGCCAAGGCCGGCACGCTGCTCGCCGGGGATACCGGCGCCATGGAGCTTCTGGCGCGAACCCTGGTATTGTCGGGCTTCGGCATGACCATCTGCGGCGGCAGCTATCCGGCGAGCCAGGGCGAGCATCTCATCAGCCATTATATCGACATGCGGGGCGATCCGGCCTGGGTCCCCTCCTTCCATGGCGAGCATATCGGCGTCACTGCGCTCACCATGGCGCGCCTCCAGGAAGCGATGCTTGCGGGCGAGGCGCCAGTGCTCTCGCCGACTCGCCTGGACGAGGCGGCGCTGATTCGCCATTTCGGGCCGGAGCTGGGCGCCTCCTGCTGGGCCGCCTTCGCCAAGAAGGTGATGGATGCCCCGAAAACCGCCGCGCTCAACGCCCGGCTGACGCGAGAATGGCCGGAGATCCGCGCGGCGCTCCGCCGGGTGATGCGGCCTTCGGCCGAGATGGCGGCAGCGCTGATGGCGGCCGGCGCGCCGACAAAACCCGCCGATATCCATATTCCCCCGGCCTTCTATCGCCAGGCCGTCCGCCATGCGCGCGAGATCCGCGACCGCTACACCTTCCTCGATCTGGCGGCGGAATCGGGACGCCTCGATTCCTCGGCCGCCGCCGCATGAGCGAGAGGCGGCATCTCAGGCCCTTGGTGGATTTTCCGCAAGCCGAGCGGGCGCGGATCCGCGCCGTACTCAGCGATATCGACGATACGCTGACCGATCACGGCCGGCTGCCGGCGGCAAGCTATGACGCCATGGAGCGCCTGCGGACGGCGGGGCTCATCGTCATCCCGGTCACCGGCCGGCCGGCGGGCTGGTGCGATCTCATCGCCCGGCAGTGGCCCGTCGATGGCGTGGTGGGCGAGAACGGCGCCTTCTATTTCCGCCATCTCGATGCCGAGCGGCGCATGGCCCGGGTCTATGCCCTCGACGCCGCCACCCGCGCCGCCGATCGCGCGCGGCTGCAGGTCATCAGGGCCGAGGTGCTGGCGGAGGTGCCGGGGGCGGCGGTCGCCTCCGACCAGGCTTATCGCGAGGCCGATCTCGCCATCGACTTCTGCGAGGATGTGGCGCCTTTGCCGGCTGAAGCCATCGACCGGATCCTTGCCATCTTCGCGCGCCATGGGGCCACGGCCAAGGTCAGCTCCATCCATGTCAATGGCTGGTACGGCGCCTATGACAAGCTCTCCATGGCGCGGCGCCTGCTGAGCGAAGCTTTCGCCATCGACGCCGATGCCGATCGCGCGGCGATCGTCTTTGCCGGGGATTCGCCGAACGATGGGCCGATGTTCGGCCATTTCCCCCATGGGGTCGGCGTGGCCAATGTCCTCGATTTTGCCGATCGCCTGGCTCACAAACCGCGATGGGTGACCCGCGCCCGCGGGTCCCAGGGCTTCGTCGAGCTGGCCGAGGCGCTGCTGGCAGCGCGGCTGTCCTAGACGATGGGCGGGAAGAGGAAGCTGAAGAAAAGCGAGCGCCAGGGGCGGATTCTTGGGGAGTTGCGGGCCTCGCCGGCCATCAGGATCTCGGCGATGGCGGGCGAATTCGGCGTCTCCACCGAAACCATCCGGCGCGATCTCGACGAGCTCAACCAGCAGGGGATGCTGAGCCGTACCTATGGCGGGGCGGCGCCGCGGCCCTTCGGGGCCGAGCCGACCCTCAGCGAGCGCTACAAGGAATTTGTCGAGGAGCGCGAGCGGGTAGGCGTGCTGGCAGCCCGCGTCATCAAGCCGGGCCAGGTGCTGATGATCGATTCGGGCTCCACCACCGTGCATTTCGCCCGAAGGCTCTCCGCCGAGCTGCAGGACCTGACAGCCATCACCAATAGCTGCGGCGTGGCGGCGGTGCTGGCCGCCAACCCCACGATCCGGGTGGTGCTCTGCCCCGGCCGCTACGACGCCAGCGAAGGCAGCGTCTTCGGCTCCGACAGCGAGAGCTTCCTGCAGCGCTTCAACGCCAATCTCGCCGTGATCGGCTGCAGTGGGCTGACGCCGGAGGGGCCGAACGACGTGAACCCGGCGGCGGCCGGCATCAAGCGCGCCATGCTGGCCCGGGCGGAATCCAACATGCTGCTGCTCGACCATTCGAAATACGACGTGCTGGCGCTGGAGAACGTCTGCAGCCTCGATGCCATCCGGCTGATCGTGGCCGACCGTCCGCCCATGGGGGAACTTGCGCGCGCCGTCAAGCGGGCCGGCATCGCCATCGAGATCGCCAGCTAACTTACCGCAAAGATTAAAATGTCGTAATCTCCCGGCACTATCGCCTGAGGGGGGCAAAGGCGGCGGAAAGCCACAAGGCGCCGCCGCTCGATAACTGACCACAAACAGGAGGCATCATGGATCCGCGTAAAGAATTCATCGCTCAGCTGCGGCGCTACCGGAAGGGATCGATTTCCCGACGCCATTTCCTCGGCGTCACGGGGCTGGGGACGGCCGTGGCGGCGCTCGCCGCCAGCATGCCGGAGCTGGTCATGCCGCGGCGCGCCTATGCCGGCGATCTGGGCGACCGGGTCTCGCTCACGAGCTGGCCGAACTATCACGATCCCAAGAATTTCGACAAATTCACCGCCGCGACCGGGGTGAAGGTCGAGCTCACGGTCTTCGGCTCCAATGAGGAGATGTATGCCAAGTTGAAGGCGGGCGGCACGGGCTGGGATGCCTTCGTACCCACCAACTACACTATCGAGAATTATGTCGCCGCCGATCTGATCGAGCCCCTGGATCTTTCCCAGATCCCCATGTTCGACCCCTCCACCTACACCGATCCGCGCTTTACCAAGCCCGGCACGGTCAACGGCAAGGCCTATGCCGTGCATAAGGATTGGGGCACCACCGGGTATTGCGTGAATACCGCCAAGGTGTCGGAGCCGATGACGAGCTGGAAGGATTTCTGGGACCAGACCCAGGGCAAGTACAGCGGCCGGGTGACGGTGCACGATTATCAGCTCACCACCATCGGCAATGCCCTCAAATACTACGGCTACTCCTTCAACTCCAACGACGAGAAGCAGCTCGCCGAGGCGGAGAAGCTGCTGCTCGCGGCCAAGCCGCATCTCTTCGCCATCACCAGCGACTATCAGCCGGCGATGCGCAACGGCGATGCCTGGCTCGCTATCGCCTGGACCGGCGATGCCAAGCAGCTGCACAAGGACATCCCCGCCATCACCTATGTGATCGGCAAGGAGGGCGGGGAGATCTGGTCCGACTTCTACGCCGTGCCCAAGGGGGCGCCGCATCGCGCGGCGGGCTATGCCCTCATCAACTTCCTGCTGACCCCGGAGAACAACAAGAACGAGGTGCTGTTCCACGGCTATCCGGTGGCCGACAAGCGGGTCCTCGACCTGCTGCCGCCGGAGATGCTGAAGGATACGATCATGTTCCCGGCGGCCGAGGAGCTGACGCCTCTGGAGTTCGGCGCGGCGGCGACCATGACCAATCCCGCCCGGGCCGAGATCATGGCACGCTTCAAATCGGCCTGACCGCGGCGAGGCCGGCGATATCGTGACGGCAGAAACGGCCGGCGAGAAGAAAGGGGCAGGGCGGCTCACCACCGCCCTGCTCCTGGCGCCGGCGGCCTTCTGGTTCCTGATGCTGCTGATCCTGCCGCTGGCCGTCGTCATCGTCTATTCCTTCGGCGAGCGGGCGGCCACGGGGGGCTATCAGGCGGGCTTCACCCTCGCCAATTATCTCAACCTGCCGGCGCGCCTCACGGCCTTCCGAAATACCCTGACGCTGGCACCCATGGGCACGCTGATCTGCCTGCTGATCGGCTATCCCCTGGCCTATTTCCTGGCGGTCAAATCCACGGCCAAGAGCCGGCTCTTCCTCATCATCCTGGTCATCGTGCCCTTCTGGACCAGCTTCCTCATCCGCACCTATGCCTGGATGTTCATCCTGGGCGGGCGCGGGATCCCGGCCCTGCTCGGCTGGATCGGCATCGAGGATGTCCGGCTGATCAATACCCCCTTCGCCGTGCTCATCGGCATCGTCTACGGCTATCTGCCGCTGATGGTCTTCCCGATTTTCGTCAGCCTGGAAAAGCTGGACAAGCGCCTGTTGGAGGCCTCGGAGGATCTGGGCGCCGCCCCCTTCGCCACGTTCCGCCAGGTGACCCTGCCGCTCTCGGCCCCCGGTGTCATCACCGGCTGCATGCTCGTCTTCATCCTGCTGATGGGCGAATACCTGATCCCGCAGCTCCTGGGCGGCGGCAAGGTCTTCTTCATCGGCAATGCGCTGGTCGACCTCTTCCTGCAATCCCTCAACTGGCCCTTCGGCTCTGCCTGCGCCGTGGCACTGGTGGTCATCATGATGGTGACCATCACCCTCTATCTGAAGCTGACGCGCGCGCGGGGCCAGCGCGACGTCTCCCTGATGTGAGGAGAGGCCCGTGCTGCGCGGCTATTCCGTCTTCATCTACCTCTTCCTCTATGCGCCCATCGCGCTGATCGTCCTCTTCAGCTTCAACAGCGGCAACAACGCCAGCGACTTCCAGCATTTCGCCTTCACCTGGTACGGCAAGGCGGCGAACAACACCTTCGTCATCGAGGCGCTGGAGAACAGCCTGATCGTGGCGGGGACCTCGGCGGCGCTCGCCACCGTCATGGGCACCATGGCGGCGCTGGCTTTGCAGCAGGTGCGGGGACCGTTGAGGGTCGCCTTCGACGGGCTGACCTATGTCTCCATCATGGTGCCGGGAATCGTCATCGGCATCGCGACCCTGATCGCTTTGGTCAATACCTTCGCACTCCTGAACGGCTTCTTCGCCTCCCTCTGGCCGGGCGGCGGAGCGCCCCAGCTCGCCATGGGCTATGGCTCGATCATCGCCGCCCACACCCTCTTCTCCATGGCGCTGGTGATCGTGATCGTCCGGGCCCGCATCGCCGGCATGGACCGGAGCCTGATCGAGGCCTCCATGGATCTCTATGCCGACCCCTGGGGCACCTTCCGCCAGGTGACCCTGCCCCAGCTCATGCCCGCCATCGTCGCGGGCTTCCTGCTGAGCTTCACCTTCAGCCTCGACGATTTCGTCATCGCCTTCTTCGTCGCCGGCTCGGTGACGACCCTGCCGATCTATGTCTTCTCCTCGATCCGGCGTGGCGTCACGCCGGAGATCAATGTCATCGGCACCACGGTGATGGTGTTCTCGCTGACGGTGTTGTTCACGGCGCAGATGCTGCTGCGCCGAGGGCCGAAGGGGAAGCGGGCGGGCTGAGGGTAGCGAATCCACACCCTCTCTCGTGAGTCTCGCTTACTTGCTCTAGCGATCGGCGAGCGCCAGCTTCGCGGCGAGGGCGACGAAGGCGGCGGCGAAGCTGCGGCGCATCCAGGTCAACACCCCGGGACGGGTGATGACATGCCGGCGGATCCAGGCGGCGAAGAGTCCGTAGCCGACGAAGACCACGAAGGTCAGCAACATGAAGACGGCGCTGAGCTCGAGCATCCGGGAGAGCGGATGGGACTCATGCGTGTTCACGAATTGCGGCAGGAAAGCGAAGAAGAAGATCGAGAGCTTCGGGTTGAGGATGTTGACCAGGATAGCCGAGGTGATCACCTGAAGAGCCGAGCGGGTGTCGACCTTCGTTTCCACCCGGAGCGCGCCCTTCTCCCGGAGCGCGTTCCAGGCCATGTAGAGCAGATAGGCCACGCCCAGATATTTGAGGGTCTGGAAGGCGAGCGCGCTGGCATGCAGAAGGGCGGCCAGCCCCATGATCGCCGCCGCCATATGAGGGACGATGCCGAGCGTGCAGCCGAAGGCCGCGACGATGCTGGCCCGCGACCCGCGCGAGAGGCCCGCCGCCATGGTGAAGAGAACGCCGGTGCCGGGCGAAACTACGACGATGAGCGAGGTGATCAGGAACGCGATGCTCACGGCGGCTCTCCCTCACGCTGCCGGGACGCTCGAAGCATCTTTGCCGGCGGTCCGACCTGTTAATACAGGGAATCTACAGGCGTCTCTTCTGGCCGATTATAAATTTATAGACTATACGCAAAACGCGTACTAGTCAATGGGGCACCGACAGCGGCGGGCTTGGCTACCGCCCCAGCGCCCGGCGGAGCAGCTTGCCATTGGCGGTGCGCGGCAGGCTGTCCAGGAAGATCACCTCCCGCGGGCGCTTATAGGCAGCGAGCCGGCTCTCGGCATGCGCCAGGATGGAGGCAGCATCCTTGGGCGCACCCGGACCGGGGACGACGAAGGCGGCGATCACGCTGACATCGGGGCGAACGGCATGCTCGGCGACGGCGACCTCGGCGATGGCGGGATGATCGGCCAGAGCGGCCTCGACCTCCGCCGGGGAGACGCGATAGCCGCCGGCATTCATCAGATCGTCGGCGCGGCCGTGATACCAGAGATAGCCCTCGTCATCGAAGGCGGCGAGATCGCCGCCGACGAACCATTCACCGCGATAGACCAGCTTCTCTTCCTCCGGCCGCCGCCAATAGCCCAGCATCAGCCCGGGGTCCTCGCGATGGATGGCGAGCAGCCCTGTTTCTCCCGCCGGCAGCGGCGCCTCGCCGCCCTCGACCGGCAGGACGGCGATGGTCCGGCCCGGCTGCGGCTTGCCGGGGCTCCCGGGCTTGATGGCCATGCCCGGAAATGTGGAGACATAGGTCGAGCATTCGCTCATCCCCAGCGCCTCGTAGATCTCCCGCCCCGTGCGCCGGCGCCATTCCGCGAGCAAAGCGGGGGGCAGGGCCTCGCCGGCCGCCAGCCCATGGCGCAGGCTCGCGAGCTCCGCCGGGGCGAGGGGGCAGTATTTCAGCATCTGGCGATAAAGGGAGGGCACGGCCGCGAAGAGCGTGGCGCGGGAACGCTCGATCAGCTTCGGCCAGACTTGGATATCCTTGGGCCCAACGTAGAGCACGGCGGTGGCGCCATTGGCCCAGGGATCCGTCAACCCGACGCCCAGGGTATAGCTCCAGTTGAAGGATCCGGCATGGAGCACGATGTCGGCAGGTCCCATGGCCGACCATCCCTCGTACATGGGTCGTCGGCCCCAGGCACTGCGCTGGGCATGGAGAACGCCCTTGGGCTGCCGGCTGGTGCCGGATGTGTAGATGAGAAAGCCCGGATCCTCGGCGGCGGTATCGGCATAGGCGGGCAGGGGTTCAGCCGTCTTGAGGGCGGCGATCGCGGGCGCGTCCAGAATCCGGACCGATCGGCTTTGCGCCGCCGGCGCCGGCAGGCCACCCGCCAGCGCCACGGCAGCCGCCCCGGAATCCGCCAGAAGGAAATCCACCTCGGCGGCGGTGAGCTGGGGCGAGACCGGCAGGGGCACGATGCCGGCGGCGATGGCGCCGAAAAAGAGCAGTGCGTAATCGCTGGCATTGGGCAGGCGAATCATCAGCCGCTCGCCCGGCGCGATCCCCAGGGCGAGCAGACCGCTGGCGACCCTTCGCGCCGCCAGATCGAGAGCGCCATAGCTCCAATGCTCCGCCGCCTCGAGAGGCGCCTCGGCGTCGGCGATGACGACGAGGGCGGTCTTCTCCGGCGTCTGCGCAGCCCCCCGGCCGAGGCAATAGCCTGCCAGGTTGAATCGGGGCGGCGGCGCTTGGCCGGTGTAGCGAAGGGGAGTCTCGGCGGGCGTCACTCGATCAGGCTGTAGATGAACTCGAATTCCGTGCCCTTCTGGTCGCGCTGGCGAAGCTTCATCTGGCCCTGGACGGAATTGTAGTCGCCCGTGCCGCCGGTGACGGACAGAACCGATTCCTTGTTGTCGTAATAGGGCCCGGTGACGGTGATCTGGCCCTTGTCGAGGATCAGCGTCCAGCGGCACTGCCAGGATTCGCCGACCACCATGCGCACGCACCAGCCATTGTCATGGCCGAGCAGCTTCTTGTTGTCCTGGTCGTAGATCTCATTGGCGAAGGTCAGGATGTCGCCGACATTGTCGTTCTTGGGGCCGACGCGGGTGACGGTGTCCGTGGTCGCGCGCTCCACCACGATCAGCGAGGCCGCCGCCGCGGGGGGCGCGGTCTCCAGCGCGAGGGCCGCCACCAGCAGACCCGAGACGATCAGGCCGCGACCGATTGCCAGCATGAGTCTTTCCTTACCGAAATGACGTCTGCCGAACATGCTCTTCCCTCGCGGCTTTCCCAGCAAGAGGATTTCGCCGGGGGCGCTATTCGGCGCTCTTGCCCGTCGTCAGCCAGCCCGGCGCGCGCCCCTGGCCCTGGATGGTCCAGCCGCCGTCGGCGGTGATCACCTGGCCGGTGATATAGGCGGCCGCGTCGCTGGCGAGGAAACAGGCGATGCCGGCGATTTCCTCGGGCTTGGCGAGCCGGCCCATGGGCACCCGCTCCAGCATCCATTCCTCCTTGAGGGAGCCGTTCTTGATCCCATCCTCCACCAGCTTGGTGCGGGTATAGCCGGGCGCGATGGCATTGACCCTGATGTCCACCGAAGCGACCTCCAGGGCCAAAGCGCGGGTCAGGCCCATGATCCCTGCCTTGGCGGCGCAATAGGGTCCGCGGCCGGGAATGCCGACGAAGGCCGCCGTCGAGGCGATGCTGATGATGGCACCGCCCTTGCCCCGCTGCACCATGCGCGGCACGGCCTGGGAGGCGCAGAGGAAGAAGCCGGAGAGATGCGTCCCGATGACGGCCTGCCATTCCTCGAAGGGAAGCTTGCCGATCAGCCCGACCCGCTGGATGCCGGCATTGTTGACCAATATGTCGGGCACCTCGCCTTCGCGGTCGATGGCAGCGAAGGCGGCCTCGACGCTCCCGGGGTCCGAGACATCGGTTTCCAGATAGCGCACGCCAGGGCGCGCCGCCTCCGGCTCGATCTTGTCGAGGGAAACGAGGGCGGCCCCCGCGGCGCGCATCGCCTGGACGATGGCATCCCCGATCCCCCGCGCCCCGCCGGTGACGACGGCGGTGCGGCCTTTGAAGCTGTCAGGTTGCATGTCTCCTCCTCGCCTTTTTTCGTCATCCCGGCGAAAGCCGGGATCCAGGGGCGAGCGGCAAAGTGCTGCGCGTGTGGCCCCTGGATTCCGGCTTTCGCCGGAATGACGGTTGTGATTGGGTCGTCCGTCGTGCCTCCATTCCTGGCGCTTCGCGGGTCGAAGGAAGACGCACCCTAATACATCAGCCAGCCGCCGCTGACGTTGATCGTGGCCCCGGTGATGTAGCTGGCATGGTCCGAGGCCAGGAACAGCACCGTGCCGGCGAGGTCCGAGGGCGGGGCCATGTAGCCCATGGGGATCTGGGCGATCTGCTGGGCGAGCTGATCCTCGGTGAGGCCGCTGCGCAGCATCGCCGTGTCCGCGGCGCCGGGGGAGACGGCATTCACCGTGATGCGGTCCTTGGCATAGGTGCGCGCGAGGCCCCGGGTCATGGAGACGATGCCGCCCTTGGTGGCGGCATAGACGACGGAGCCGCCGAAGCCGCCGGACCACCAGCCCTGGGAGGTGAAATTGATGATCCGCCCGCCGCGCCCCTGGGCCTGCAATGCTTGGGCCACGGCACGGTTGAGGAAGAAGCCGGCCTTCAGGTTGATATCGTGCTGAAGGTCCCAGTCCTCTTCCGTCACCTGATCCACATGGCTGCGCCGGATCAGGATGGCGGCCGTATTGGCCAGCACGTCGAGACGCCCGAAGCTCGCCTGCACCTTGTCGGCCAGCGGCTTGTGCCCGGCGATATCGCGGAGATCAATGCCCAGCGCCAGATGCGGGCCGCCTTCCATCATCGTGACCACTTCGCCGACGCCCTTCTCGTTGATGTCCACGGCGGCGACGCGGCTCCCCGCCTTGGCGAAGGCCAGCGCCACCTCGCGGCCGATGCCCCCCGCCGCTCCGGTGACGATCACGCCCTTGCCCTCGAGGCCCGCGCCGATGTTCCAGCTCATGATGACATTCTCCTCTCGGCCTGGCGTCCTGGGCCCTAGCGTCCGT
>DATHQQ010000014.1:0-3630 GCA_035482595.1 Verrucomicrobiia bacterium | reverse complement strand
AAGGGTGCGCCCGCATCGATGCCGGTCGCGAGCCCGCCGATGTTGTCGAAGGAATAGATGAGATCGCCGGCAAGCACCCAGCAGTCCTCGGACTCGCGGCGGCGGTCATTGCGCAGCCGGACCCAGATGGAAGCGAAGCTGTGGGTGTCGGGGGCGAGATGCAGATCGATCCCCGGCAGGACATCCTCCATGTCCTTGTCGACGAGGGTCAGCCGCCCGGCGGCGGCGAGGCCGGCCGCCCGGGTGAGGTCCCCGGGATCGATGGCCGAAGCGAGAAAGCGCATCCGCTCCGGCTGGGCCAGCGCCCAGAGCGAGCGCTCGATCTCCTGTCGGGCGATATAGAAATGGGCCTTCGGAAAGGCGTCCACATTGCCGAAGTGGTCGAAATGGGCATGGGTGATGAACACCGTGTCCACATCCTCGGGCGTGAGGCCGCAGAGACCCAGCACCCGGCGCGGATCATGCCAATGCTCGACGCCATAGGAGAGCGCCAGGGTCCGGCCGTAATCGGCGTGGTTGTAGCCAACATCCACCATGGCGACATGATCCCTGGAGCGCAGCACCACATAGCAATAGGGCATGCGCCGCGGCGGGCCGCCGTGGCTGCCATAGAGGATGTCGCCGGAGGAGACCCGGGTCTGGGAGGCGTATTCCAGCACCCAGAGGGAATAGTCAGCCATCGGATGGTCTAATGATGTCCGGCGCAGCAGGCGCCCGTCAGATCGACCAGACCCAGGCCGTGCCTGGGCGTGCTGCCGTGCAGCAGGATGCGCCGCGCCTCGAGGAGGCGGGCGATCAGCGCCTTGGAATCGCCGGCAGAGGGCGAGCGCTGCTCAAGCAACGTCAGGATATCGCCCAGCAGGGGAAGCGCGCGCCGCGCGGCATCGAAGCTCGCCGCCAGGCCGAGCGGGCGCGCCATGGATCCGAGCGTATCGCTCGTTGCCGCATATTGCTCGCGCATGGCGATAAGATGCAGCCGCTCGCGTTCGGGATCGCGGCCGCCATGGCTGAGCAGGAGGACGCCCGCGGCCTGGCCCAGCAGGGCCGACAGCCCATCGAACAGCGGCTTCAGAGCGACTTGCGCCGCGATCGCGGCCTCCTCCGGCGCCATGGCCTCAGCGCGCCGTCGGCGCCTGCCGTCGGCTGCACCAGCCGCGGATGATGCGGTCCGAGATCATCGCCAGCAAAGCGATGGAGAGGCCGGCGACGAAGCCGAGCCCGGCATCGGCCTTGCCCAACGCGATATAGACCTGCTGCCCGAGCTCGCGGGTGCCGACCATGGCGGCGATGGCCAGCATGGAGAGGGCGGCCATGATGGTCTGGTTCAGCCCCAGCATCACCACCGGCAGGGCCATGGGCAGTTTCACCTGCAAGAGAAGCTGGCTCGGCGTGCAGCCGATCTGGCGTGCCGCCTCGACCACATCGGGACGCACATTGCGGATGCCATGCTCGACATAGCGGATCGGCGGCACGATGGCATAGAGCATGATGGCGATAAGGGCCGTGAACTCGCCGACCTTGAAGAACATGAGGCAGGGGATCAGGAATACGAACTGCGGCATGGTCTGCAGCGTGTCGTTGATCGGCCGCAGGATCGCCGAGACCCGGTCGCTATGGGCCGCCCAGAGACCGAGCGCCCCGCCGATGATGAGGCAGAGCAGCACCGCCAGCCCGACGAGATATGTCGACTGCATGAAGGGGACCCAGAGCCCGTTCACCAGCATGAAGAGCATGCCGAGGAAGGCGAAGAGGGCGATCTTCCATCCTGCCATGCGCCAGGCAAGCAGCACGACCAGCACCATGAAGCCCGGCCAGGGGAAGGCCGCGAAGCCATAGTAGTAGAAGATCCCGGCGGTGATCACCGCCAGGGCCGGCCGCCAGCCGAAGCGATAGGCGAGCAGCCCTGCGATGGCGAGGATGATGGCGACATAGCCGCCGGTGACGGCGGGGGTCAGAGCGAAGCCCCAGGAATAGGGCGTCACCGCGCCGAACATGCCGATGCGCAGCGGCAGCATGAAGTAATAGAGGATCGCGTTCTTGAAGGTCTCGACAGGATCGGCAAAGCGGGCGACCAGAGCCAGCACGCCATGGTCGAGCCCCTCGACATTGATCAGGCTCGATTCCGGCAGCAGGGTTCCGGCGCCGATGGCGAAACGGAGAGCCACGGCGACCAGCAACCCGGCGAGGAGGCTGAGAGCGAAGTTGCGGCCGCGCAGCCAGCCGGCAGCGCTGCGATGGGCCGCCTTGTTGCGCGCGAAGCCGATGGTGATGCGGTCGATGACCATGGCCATGAGCGCGATCACCGCGCCGGAGAGCATGCTCTGGCCGAACTGCGCCTTGCGCATGGAGGAGAGCACTTCCCAGCCGATATCAGAGAATCCGCCGATGATGGCCGCGATGATGACGACGCTGAGCACCGCCATGGTCGTCTGGTTCACCCCCACCAGGATCTGGGGCATGGCGGTGGGCACCTCGACATGCCAGAAGCGCTGGCGCCGGGTGCAGCCGCTCATCTGTCCGGATTCCTTGATCGCCGGCGGCACCTGCTGCAGCCCCAGCAGCGTGTTGCGCACCATGGGCGGGATGGCATAGATCGCGCTCGCGATCAGCCCCACCACCGGCCCGAAGCCGAAGAGCAGCAGCAGCGGGATCAGATAGGCGAAGGCGGGCATGGTCTGCATCGTGTCGAGCGCGGCCTCGATGACGGGAATCGCCTTCGGCACCCGATCGGCCAGCACGCCAAGCGCGAAGCCGACGACGACGGAGAGCGGCACCGCCAGGATCACCAGAGCCAGCGTGTTCATGCTCTGGGTCCAGTAGCCGACGATGACCAGATAGGCGAGGCTGGCGACCGCGAAGAGGGCGAGCTTCCACCCGCCGGCGCGCAGCGCCGTCACCCCCACCAGCAGCATGACCGCCGGCCAGGGCAGCCATTGCAGCACCGCCTGGATGGCGCGCATCGGCTTGTCGAGGCCGAAGCTGATGGCCCGGAAGAAGGGCTGGAAGATGCTGTCGAACCAGTCGGTGAAGGCGTTGATCACGGCGGGGATGGGCAGGATCCAGCTCGGCGGATATGCCGCGATCCAATCCACGCTCTGGCGCAGCACCAGGCAGAGCAGCGCGAAGGCGATGGCCGCCAGCCAGATCAAGAAGCCCGTATCGACGCGTCTTGCCTCGGCCGGCGCCCGGGCGATATTGGCCGCGGTCATCGCTCGCCTAGGCGCGTTCGCGACGGCGTCCGCCGTCGCGCGCCAGGACCTCGAGTGCCGCGGCCGCCTTCAAGGTCCCGAGCTGGCGGCCCTCCTCATCCATCACAGCGAAGGCAGGCACGCCCGCCGCCAGCCGCGGCACCAGGGCCTCCAGCGCCGTCGCGGCGGAAATCTTCTCGCCGCCGGCTGCCAGCGGTGCGGCACCCTCCTCCATCAGCTCGCGCACCGTCAGCACGCGCAGCAGCGGCACATCCTCGGTGAACTCCGCGACATAATCGTCGGCAGGGTTGAGGACGATGTCGACGGGCCGGCCGATCTGGATCACCTCGCCCTCGCGCATGATGGCGATGCGGTCGGCAAGCCGGAAGGCCTCGATGATGTCATGGGTGATGAAGACGATGGTCTTGTTCAGCATCTGCTG
>DATHQQ010000013.1:0-7356 GCA_035482595.1 Verrucomicrobiia bacterium | reverse complement strand
AGCTTGGCGAGACCCGGATCGGTCACCAGCAGAGGGTGCTTGAAGCCCAGCTGCTTGCAGGCATCGGGCAGCTCGGCGATGCGGCCCACGCCGAAGCGGATGGAGGTGGGAAAGCTCCAATTGCCGCGGAGCGCGGAAGCGTCATTGGCCATGATCGAACCTCGGTTTGAGAGACGGGATGTCTTAGCAGGGAACCACCGTCACCGCCAGTTGCGGGCACGGGCGACGGCCTCGGTGAAGCGGGCGCGGGCGGCGGGATCCAGCGGCGCGGCCGGCGTGGCGAGGCGGCGGGGGGTCGGGGCCGGCGGCAGGGTCTCCGGGCCCGCCAGACCGGCGCCGATCATCGCCATCTGAGCGGTGCCGAGACCCGTGAGATCGGCGCTGGAAGGCACCTGCACCGGGCGCTGCAGCACCCGCGCGAGGAAATCGCAGAAATAGCCGTTATTGGAGAGGCCGCCGTCGATGGAGACGGCGCCGATGAGGGGCGAGGCCCGGTCCATGGCCGCGATCACCTCGGCGGCGAGCAGGGCGATTCCCTCCAGCAGGGCCTGCATCATATCGCCCCGGCTCGTCTCCAGCCCCATGCCGAGCCAGAGCCCGGCGGCATTGCGGTCCCAGTAGGGGACCGAGAGGCCCGAGAGCGCCGGCACGAAGACCAGGCCGCGCTCCAGGGCTGAGGGGCCGGCGAAGCTCTCGATCTCCGCGAACTCGCTGAAGAGACCGAGGCCGCGGGCCCAGTTGACCGCCGAGGCGGCGTTGTAGATGCCGCCCTCCAGCGCATAGACCAGGGGACCATCACGCAGGCGCCAGGCGATGCTTCGGTTCATGCCCGCGGCCTCGTCTGGCGCCACGTCCCGCGCGGCGACGCAGAGCGCGAAGGCGCCAGTGCCGAAGGTGATCTTCGCCTGGCCCGGGTGGCGGCAGCCATGGCCGAAGAGGGCGGCCTGCTGGTCGACGAGGCTGGCACGCAGGGGCAGGCTTCCGACGCTGCCGAAATCCCCGGCGGTGGCGCGGATCTCCGGCAGGATCTCCAAGGGAATGCCGAAGAGGCGGCAGAGCTCGGGATCCCACTGGCCGGTGCCGAGATTCATCAGGCTGGTGCGCGAGGCGGTGGTGACGTCGGTGGCGTAGATTCCCGCGAGGCGATCGAGGAAGAAGCTGTCGCTGGTGCCGAGCCGCAGCCGGCCGCGCGCGAGCAGACGCTTGGCCTCGGGCAGCTCGTCGATGATCCACCTCAGCTTGCTGGCCGAGAAATAGGGGTCCAGCGGCAGGCCGGCGCGCGCGATGGTCAGCGTCTCCGCCCCCTCGGCCTTGAGCTTCTCGGTGAGCGACAGGCTGCGGGCGTCCTGCCAGACGATGGCATTTCCCAAGGGCTCGCCGCTGTCGCCATCCCAGGCGACCACCGTCTCGCCCTGATTGTCGATGCCCAGCGCCGCCGCGTCTCCGCCCCGCTCGATCAGCCGCCGAAGATGATCCAGCAACTCGAGCGCGTCATGCTCGACCCAGCCGGGCTGCGGATAGATCTGGCGATGCTCGAATCCGCCGAGGCTCGAGAAGCGGCCGTCTGCGTCGAGGCGATAGGCCTTGCTGCCGGTGGTGCCCTGGTCGATGGCGATGACGGCGGGCATGGATCCTCACCCTCCCCACGGCTTCGCCGTGGGTCCCCTCCCTCTCCCGCTTCGCGGTAGAGGGATTCCTTTCTTCCCCGTCGCCCCAGGAACGGGGGAGAGGGTCGGGGTGAGGGGGTGCAGCCCCATGAGGGGTGTCATCTCTCCTCCTCGAATTCCACGCTGATCGATTCCACGCCCTCGCGCGGCAGGCGATCGATTGGAAGCGAAATGCGCCGCTCGGGCAGCAAGCTCATGCGCCGGCTCCAGACCTCCCGTGCATCGGCCATCAGCCGCAACCGCCCGCGCGCCGGACGCCCTGCGCGGGCCTTGAGAAGGAGCGGGGAGAGGCCGGCGATGGGGGCCACCAGCCGCTGGGGATAAACATAGCGCAGCGGTGGCTTGACCCTGACGGCAATCTCGGGCGTGGGCGCCGGCAGGCGCCCCGCTAGATGCGCCGCGATCGCTTCGGCGGCGGCGCGGCCCTCGGCCCAGGCGACGCCAGCGGTCTCCACGGGGTGCAGCAGATTGCCGGCGACGAAGACCCGGGGATCGCTGCTGCGCCAATATTGATCGATGGCGGGTCCGCCGCTCGCGGGATCGAGCGTGATATGGCTCGTGACCAAAATGCCGGTCTCGGGGCGGAAACGGCCGGTGAAGACGATTCCGTCGCAGGCGATATGCTCGCGCTTCCCCTGGCGCTCGATCTCCACCGCCTCCACCTTGCCGAGACCGTGGATGGCGATAAGCCGGCTCGAGGTCAGCACCGGCACGCCGAGCCCAAGCCGGGCCAGAACATCGGCCGGGCGGCGCGCGGTGATGCGGGGAGCTTCCTCGATCATTGCCGCCACCGCGATGCCGCCATGGCGCAAGGTGAGCAAAGCGGAGAAGGCGACGAGCTCGCTGCCGACGATGACCGCCCGGCGGAACGGCCGGATCTTCTGCAGATAGACGAACTGCTGCAAAGCACCGGTGGTGATGACGCCCCATGGCCGGTCGCCGCCGATGAGCCGCGCACTGCGCGGCGTTTCCCGTACGCCGAAGGCGAGGAGGATGGTTTGGGCTTCGAGGCTGCCTTCGCCGTGGTCGGGATCGAGGGTACGGACCCGCCCCTCGGGCTCGATGGCGGTGACGGTGGTGCCGCTGTGGATTTCGATCCCGGCCGCTGCGGCGGCGAGGCGGCGGGCATAGGCGGGACCGCCGAGGAGCCGGTGAAACTCGCGGAGGCCAAAGGCGGGATGGCCACAATGGCGTGGCACGCCGCCCAACGCCTCCTCGCGGTCGATCAGCACAATGTTGTCGACGCCGAGCTCGACAAGTCGCTGCGCCGCCGAGAGCCCCGCGGGGCCGCCCCCCAGGATCGCGACCTGATAGCTCATGCTTCGGCGCCATTGGGAAATCCGGCAAGACGGCCTTCTGCCAGCGCGGCGACCCTGGCGCTGCAATAGAAACCCTGGCAGCGCCCCATCATGACTCGCGTGCGGCGCTTCAGCCCGCCGAGATCGCCCGCGGGCAGCGGCCCCGACAGCGCAGCCTCGATCTCGGCCCGCGTCACCAGCTCGCAATGGCAGACCATCTCGCCATAGCCGGGCGCGGCATGGCGGCGCGGCAGATGCTCGGCCAGATTGGGCATGGCGATGGAAGGCGCGGGCTGTTCGCGAAGCTCGCCGAAATCTTGGGCGTAGAGCGCGGCCGCCTGCAGCGCGATGCCCAGCGCGCCGGTGAGGCCGGTGGAGCGGATCCCGGCCGCGGTGATCCAGTTGCGATCCTTCAGCGCCTCGATCTGATAGTCCTTGAACTGGGTGGCCGGCCGAAGCCCGGCATAGAGGGCCGTGACCGTCTCGCCCGCGAGCGCCGGCAGGATGCGCTGGCCGCGGGCGATCAGCGCCTCCAGCGCCGCTCGATCGACGGTCGCATGGTCGCGGTCTTCCTGCTCCTCCGCCGTGGGCCCGACCAGGAGATTGCCGAAGATGGTGCGCGCTACCATCACGCCCTTGGTGCGCTCGCTGGGCACCGGCATGATGCAGGCGGTGATGAGCCGCGCGGCGGGCTTGTCGAAGACCACGAACTGGCCCTTGCGCGGCTTGATCTCGAAGGGGCTCGGCCGCGCGATCGCCTCGACGACGTCGCCCTGCAGGCCGGCGGCGTTGACCACGATGCGCGCCTCGACCGGGCCCGCCGTGGTGGCGAGGCGCCAGACCTTGCCGTCGAAATTGCCGCCGGTCACGGTGCATCCCCGCCGAACCTCGCCGCCCAGCGCCATGGCTTGCAGCGCATAGGCTAGCGGGGCAGACCAGGGATCGATCAGATGCTCGCGCGGCACGATGACGCCGCCCCGCACGTCGGGCGCCAGTTGAGGCTCGCGCCGGCGGACTTCGGCCGCATCGATCTGGCGCACATCGGCGACGCCATTGGCATGGGCCTGGGCGACCACGGCGGGAAGGCGCGCCAGCTCCTCCTCGGTCCAGGCCGCCATCAGCCCGCCCGACTCCAGCAGCGGCAGGTTGAGGGGCCCCCGGATGGCGAGATATTCGCCATGGCCCGCTTGGATGCAGGCCTGTTCGAGGCTGCCGGTGGGCGCGTCGAAGCCGGTATGGAGCATGGCGCTATTGGCCTTGCTGGCGCCGGCCAGGATGTCGGGCGCACGTTCCAGCAGGAGGGTCTTGAGCCCGCCGAGGGCGAAGCGGCGGAAGAGGGCGCAGCCGACCACGCCGCCACCGATGACGGCGAGGTCGAAGGTCATGAAGAAGTCGTTCGCCTCGCCCGCGATTCGGAGCGGGAGAGGGGGAATTTGTTCAGGTGGCCGGCGCGGCTCAGATCTTCACCCTGAGATGGAAGGATTTCGGCCGCGTCAGATGCTCATAGCCGACACGGCTCAAGGTGCAGCCGCGGCCGGAATCCTTGACGCCGACCCAGGCCAGCGCCGGGTCGAGATAGTCGCAGCGATTCATGAACCAGGTGCCGGTCTCGATCTGGTCGCCGATGCGGATCGCCGCCTTTTCGTCATTGGTCCAGATGGCGGCAGTGAGGCCATAGGCATTGTCGTTCATCAAGCGGATCGCTTCTTCGTCGGAGCCGACGGGCATGATGCCGGCGACGGGGCCGAAGCATTCCTCCTGCATGATGGGATTGGCCTGATCGAGATCCACCAGGATCTGCGGCGCGACATAGGCGGTACCTGGCTGATCGGCCTTGAACTTCTTGGCGTCGACCGCGGCCCGCGCCCCGGCCTTGACGGATTTTGCGACCTGGCCGCGAATCTCGTCGGCCGCCTTGGCGCGCACCACCGGGCCCAGATTGACGCCGCTCTCCAGCGGATTGCCGAGATTGTATTTCTCCGTCAGGGCAACGGCGCCCTCGACGAAATCCTTGTAGACGTCCTTGTGAACATAGATGCGCTGGATGCCGCAGCAGGATTGGCCCGAGTTGAAGAAGGCGCCGTCCACCAGATTCTCGACGGCATGGGCGAGCGTGGCGTCGGCGCGGACATAGGCGGGATCGCAGCCGCCGAGCTCGAGGCCCAGGCCGATGAAGCGCTTCGAGGCCGCCGCGACCACCGCATGGCCGCCGGCGACCGAGCCGGTGAAGGCGACATAGTCGATGCCCTCGGTGCCGATGAGCTTGGAGGTATCCTCATGGGTCAGCACCAGATGCTGGAACAGCCCTTGCGGCAGGCCGGCGGCCTTGAAGGCCTCGGCGAAGCGCTCGGCGCAGAGCGGGGTCTGGGCGGAATGCTTCAGCAGCACCGCATTGGCCGCCATCAGCGCCGGCACTACCGCATTGACGGCGGTGAGATAGGGGAAGTTCCAGGGCGCAACGACGAAGACCACGCCGAGCGGCTCGCGCCGGATGAAGCGGTTGAAGCCCTCCTTCGCGCCAACGTCGATATCGGCGAGGGCCTCGGGCGCGATTTGGATCATATAGCGGGCCCGCTCCTCGAAGCCGCGCACCTCGCCGGGCGATTGGCCCAGCGGCCGGCCGATCTGGCGGGTGATCTCCTCGGCGATCGGCTCCTTGTGGCTCACGAAGGCGTCGATCGCCTTGCCCAGCAGCCGGGCGCGCTCGGCGACGGGCACACCGCGCCAGGCCTTGGCAGCCGTCCGCGCCGCGGCCAGGGCCGCGGCGATCTCGGCCGCGCTGTTGTAGGGGCGCTCGACATAGAGGCTGCCGTCGATCGGCGTGATGGTCTTCTGCATGGCGCCCATGGCGGACTTTCTCCTCAGATGATCTCGAAGTAGCGGGCGAGCTCCCAATCGGTGATGTGCTTGCGGAACTCGCGCTCTTCCCATTCGCGGCTCGCGGCGTAGTGATCGACGAATTCATCGCCGAAGAGCTCGCGCGCCGCCTTGGATTTCTTCAGCCGTTCGGCCGCCTCCATGAGGGTCAGCGGCAGGGCGGACTTCGCCGGGAATTTGCGCTCATAGGCATTGCCCTCGATCGGCGGCGAGAGCTCGAGCTTGTGCTCGATGCCGTAGAGCCCGGCACCCAATGCCGCGGCCAGCGCGATATAGGGATTGGCGTCGGCGGCGGCGATCCGGTACTCCACGCGCTGGGACTTGGCCGAGCCCGGAATGACGCGCAGCGCGCAGGTCCGGTTCTCCACCCCCCAGGTGGCGTTGGTCGGCGCCCAGAATCCGGGGATGAGGCGCGAGTAGCTGTTCACCGTCTGGGCGATCATGCCGAGCAGCTCGGGCATCAGGGCCTGCTGCCCGGCCACGAAATGCTGCATGACCTTGCTCATCCCATGCGGCCCCTTGGGATCATGGAAGGGCGCCTTGCCGTCCTTGCCCTTGAGGGACATGTGGATATGACCGCTCTGGCCCGGATAGCTGTTGGACCATTTGGCCATGAAGGTGGCCATCAGCCCACGGCGCTGGGCCAGCACCTTCATGAAGGTCTTGAACAGCGCCGCCCTATCGGCCGCCTCCAAAGCGAGGTCATAATAGAGGGCCGCCTCCAGCACGCCGGGCCCGGTCTCGGTATGCAGCCCCTCGATGGGGATGCGCATCGCCTCGAAGCTGTCGAGGATCTCGTGATAGAGATCGGCCCAGACGGAGCTGCGCAGGCCCGAGTAGCCGAAGAACCCCGGGGTGATGTTGGTGAGGTTGCGATAGCCCTTTTCGCGCACGCTCTCGGGCGTCTCGTCGAAGATGAAGAATTCATACTCGAAGGCCGCATTGACGGCGTAGCCCAGCTTCTCGGCCCGCTGCAGCACGCGCCGAAGCGTGCCGCGAGGGCAGATGGCCTCGGCCCGGTCCACGAACTCGCAGAGGAAGAGCAGGGTGTTCTCCTCGAACGGCAGTGCCCGGCAGGTCTCGGGCAGGACGCGCACGAAGGCGTCGGGATAGGCGGTGTGCCAGCCGGTGAAGGTGACGTTGTCATAGAGCTGGTCGTTCGAATCCCAGCCCAGCACCACGTCGCAGAAGCCGAAGCCGCTCTCCAGCGCCGAGAAGAATTTGACCTTGGAGATGTATTTGCCGCGCAGCACCCCATCGGCGTCGAAGACCCCGACCTTGACATGGGTCAGGCCCCGTTCCTCGACGATCTTGCGGGCGTCGGCGGCGGTGCGGACGTTCTCCGGCTTCAACGGCATGATGTCCTCCCCTTCGATTGGCCCCCTGCGTCGGGGCAATGTGCCTTGGCCGTTGCGGGCCTGTCAAACGACCCTAGACGGGGCAAAAGGAAAGGGCGCCGAAGCGCCCTTTCCCGTCGCGAGGGCGGCTAACTCTAGGCTTCGCCGACCGCCTTT
>DATHQQ010000012.1:0-6852 GCA_035482595.1 Verrucomicrobiia bacterium | reverse complement strand
TCCGGGCCGCGTTCGCCGGTGCGGATGCGGATCGCCTCGTCGATCGTCGATACGAAGATCTTGCCGTCGCCGATGCGCCCGGTATGGGCCGCCTGCTGGATGGCTTCCACCGCGCGCTCGACCATGGAATCCTCGAGCACGACCTCCACCTTCACCTTGGGCAGGAAGTCGACGACATATTCGGCTCCGCGGTAGAGCTCCGTATGGCCCTTCTGGCGGCCGAACCCCTTCGCTTCCGTCACGGTGATGCCTTTGATGCCCACCTCATGGAGAGCGTCCTTAACTTCGTCGAGCTTGAACGGCTTGATGATCGCTTCGATTTTTTTCATGGGGCCCTGCCTCGGCTTGATCCTACGAGTATCCTGCCAGTCATAGAGCAAGCGGCGTGCCAACGCTCTCGCTTCTTCGCCCGTACCGGCTTCTTTCCGTCATCGGCAGCTTGGCTCGGCCCAGCCCCACCCCCGGGGGTAGCGGCTGAAGGGCCCGTCATGCGTCGCGGAGCAGGGGTGGCCCGACAGGGTTGGCCGGGACCAGCCGGGCCACGACGAAGCGAGAGCGGCAGTGGCGGCGGGCTGCCTAATCCTTAGGCAGCCCGCCGCTCAATTAGGCGGCGTTGCGCCGGTTCAGCCATTCGCCGATCCATTGCATGGAGAGGGCGATGTTCTCGATGGAGTTGGCATAGGAAACACGCAGATACCCCTCCCCATAGGCGCCGAAGCTGGTGCCGGCGATGGTGGCGACGCCGACCTCGTCCAGCAGCTTCAGCTCGAGTTGCTTGGCGGTGAGGCCGAGCTTGGAGATATTGGGGAAGACGTAGAAGGCCCCGGCCGGATCGACGCAGGAGACGCCGGGGAGCTTGTTCAGCGCCTCGACGATGAAGCGCCGGCGCTCGTCGAAGGCCACCATCATCTTCTGCGGCTCGTCCTGCGGGCCGTTGAGGGCGGCCACGCCCGCCCATTGCGCCGCGGCGTTGACGCAAGAGTGGCAGTTGATGGCCAGGCGGGTCGCATGCTCCACCAGGCTCGCCGGCCAGACGGCATAGCCCATGCGCCAGCCCGTCATCGCATAGGTCTTGCTCCAGCCGTCGAGCATGATGACCCGGTCGCGCAGCTCCGGGAAGCGCAGCAGGCTGACATGCTTGCGCCCGCCATAGAGCATCTCGCTGTAGATCTCGTCGCTCAGCACCGCGACGTCGGGATGATTGGCCAAGCCCTTGGCCAGCTTCACCACCTCGGCCTCCGGCGTGGCGCCGCCCGTGGGATTGGCCGGGCTGTTGATGATGATGAGCCGCGTCTTGGGGGTGATCAGGGACAGCAGCTCCTCCGCCGAGAAGGAGAAGCCGTTGGCCTCGCGCAGGGGCAGGGGCACCGCGGTGGCGCCGGTGAATTTGATGGCGGATTCGTAGATCGGGAAACCGGGATTGGGATAGATGATCTCCGCCCCCGGCTCGCCGAACATCAATATGGCGAAGAACATGGTGACCTTGCCGCCGGGCACGATGACGACATGGGCGGGGTCGACCTCCACGCCGTGACGCTTGTGGAGATTGGCGGCCACCGCCTCGCGGGCCTGGGGGATGCCGTTGGCCGGGGTATAGCCGTGATGCCCATCGCGCAGCGCCTTGCAGGCCGCCTCGACGATATGGCCCGGCGTCTGAAAGTCCGGCTGGCCGATGCCGAGATTGATGATGCGCTTGCCCTTGGCTTCAAGAGCCTTGGCGCGGGCAAGCACTTCGAAGGCGGACTCGGTGCCCAGGCGGCTCATGCCGCTTGCTAGCTTCAACATGTCATCTCCCCAATGGCGCGTGGCGGTCGGTTTTTGATGTCGGGAAATTATGGAATCCGCGCATGCGATACTGTTCCGGGAGCGACGCTTGACGCAAGGGGCCGCGACGTCTAAAGACCGGTCCGGTGGCGGGCGTAGCTCAGGTGGTTAGAGCGCCAGATTGTGGATCTGGATGTCGTGGGTTCAACTCCCATCGCTCGCCCCATTCCAATTTCGCCCGGCGTCGGGCAGCAAGCGTGACCAGGGTGGAGGGGCCGGATGGCGCGGGACGCGGTGCTGTTCGCCAATGAGGCCTTCTATCGCGCCTTCGCGGATCGCGATATCGCCGCCATGGAAGAGATCTGGGCGAGCGAGGCGCCGGTCGCCTGCATCCATCCCGGCTGGAGCCCCGTGATCGGACGGGAGCGTGTGCTGGCGAGCTGGCGCGCGATCCTTGGCAACCCTGCCTCGCCGGCGATCAGCTGCCGCCGGCCTCAGGCCTTCATCCACGGCGATAGCGCCTTCGTGATCTGCTACGAGGAAATCGAAGGCGCCGTCCTGATCGCGACCAACCTCTTCGTGCGCGAAGGGCGAAGCTGGCGGATGACCCATCATCAGGCCGGCCCGGTGGCGACGCCGACCGAGGAGGAAGAGTCGTCGGACGAGCTCGACGAGCCGGGAACCGCCATTCATTGAGCGCAGTTTCTTGCCGCTCTGCCGGAACCGTCGCAAGGGCCAGGGCATCATGCTAAGAGAGATAAGCCCTGCTGAAGGTGGCAGGGTCTGGGCCAGGATGGAACAGAGCGGAAGGATGCCTCGGATCTTTGCGTATCTCGGGCGGCTCGGCGGCTTGGCGGTGCTCGCTCTTCTGCTGGCCGTCGGCAGCGCGCGGGCCGATTATCAATCGGGGCTCACGGCCTTCGACGCCGGCGATTTCCGGAAGGCCGCCGCGGAGTGGCAGGCGGCGGCCGAGCAGGGCGATGCCCGTGCCCAGCACGGCCTCGGTCTGCTCTATGATTCCGGGCGCGGATTCCCTGAGAATCCCAAGCTGGCGGCGCAATGGTACGCCAAGGCGGCCGACCAGGGCGTCACCGCCGCGGCGAGCAATCTGGCACTGCTCTACGCCACCGGGCGCGGCGTTACGAAGAACCTCGCCAAGGCGGTCCAGCTCTGGAGCTTTGCGGCCAAAGGCGGCTATGCCACGGCGCAGTTCAATCTGGGCCTGCTCTACTACCGCGGCGACGGCGTCGCCAAGAGCTACCCCACCGCCGCGGCCTGGTTCCTGAAGGCGGCCCAGGGCGGCTCCGACGATGGTGAATATGCCGTCGCCGAGATGTATCGCCTCGGCCGCGGCGTCCCCAAGGACATCAAGAAAGCGATCTTCTGGTTCTCGCAATCCGCGAAGAACGGCAATGAGGCCGCCGCCGAGCGCCTCGCCGTCCTCGGCGCCCCCGCCGTGACGCCGGCGCCGGCCCAGACGGCCTCGGCCGCTGTGGCGGCGCCCGCGCCTGCCCCGGCCGCGCCGCCGTCTGCCCCCCTGGCCAGCTCCAGCGCCGTTCAGCCGCCGCAACCCCCGGCGCCCGCCGCCGGCGGCCAGGCTGCGGGCACGAACATGAGCCTCGTGACGCCCAACCTGCTGGCGCCGAGCGCGGCCCCCGCCAGCGTCGCGCCGCCACCGAGCGCGGCGACGGCGCCCAAGTCCCTGAAATCCATGCCCAGCAGCCAGGTGACGGCCATGGCGGCGGCCAGCCCGGCCAACAGCTCGAGCAATACCGCCATCAGCCTCGGCTTGCCCTTGTCCCCTGATGCCCCGGCGACCACGGCGCCGGCCGGCCCGGCCCATGTCTGGATCGGAACCCTGCGCAGCGACAATGATGCGCGGCTCTACTGGATGCAGGAAGTGCGGCGCTTTCCCGACCTGCTGAAGCGCTTGAGCCTGGCGCTGCGCCCCGTCGATCTCGGCGCCGGGCAGGGCGTCTGGTACAAGGTCCTGGCGGGACCCTTTGCCGGCGCCGATGCGGCCGGCAGGCTCTGCCAGGCCATCCTCACGCGCGCCCCCGCCGACGACTGCTCCGTCGTCACCGACTAGTCTCATGCCTGCGGCGCCCCATCGGGAGGCCGGCTGCCACGCCTTGCTGAGCGCGGCCGAGATGCGCGCGGCCGATGCGGCCGCCATCGCGGGCGGCACCCCCGGCATCGAGCTCATGGAACGGGCGGGCGAAGCAGTCGCCGAGGCGGCGCTCCGGCGCTGGCCGGGCCGCCCGGCCCTGGTCCTCTGCGGCCCCGGCAACAACGGCGGCGACGGTTTTGTGGCCGCCCGCCATCTGAGCCAGGCCGGCGTGCCCGTGCGCCTGGCCCTGCTGGGCGAGCGGGGCCGGCTCGCCGGCGATGCCGCCTTGGCGGCGGCGCGCTGGCAAGGCGAGGTCGAAGCCCTGTCGCCGGATCTGCCCGCCGGCCGGGTGCTGGTGATCGATGCGCTGTTCGGCGCCGGCCTCGCCCGGCCGCTCGCCGGGGTGGCGCTTACGACCGTCGAGGCCATCGCCGAGCAGGGGCTCGACTGCCTCGCCGTCGATCTGCCCAGCGGGCTGGATGGCGACAGCGGCGAGGTCCTGGAGGCGGCCGCCCCGGCGCGGATGACGGTCACCTTCTGCCGCGCCAAGCCCGGCCATTATCTGCTCCCCGGGCGCACCCTCTGCGGGGAGCTGATCGTCGCCGATATCGGCATTTCGGATGCGGTGATCGAAGGCATCGGCGTGAAGCGTTGGCTGAACGGCCCCTGGCTCTGGCGCGACCGGATCGCCTGGCCCTCGCCGGCGGGCCATAAATACAGCCGCGGCCATGTCCTGATCCTGGGGGGCGGGAAGATGACCGGGGCCGGCCGGCTGGCGGCCCGGGCGACCCGGCGAGCAGGGGCGGGCATGGCGACCCTGCTGGCCCCGGCCCCCGCCCTGCCGATCTATGCCGCCGACCAGCCCGGGCTGCTGACGGCGCCCATCGGCGAGCTCGAGGCCTATCTCGCCGATCGCCGTATCTCTGCGGTGCTGATCGGGCCGGGTGCGGGCAGGGGGGCGGCCACACGCCGCCATGTGCTGCAGGTCCTGAAGACCGGCAAGCCCACGGTCCTGGATGCCGATGCCCTCACAGTCTTCGCCGAGGCGCCCGGGGAACTGATGGATGCCATCCAGGGGCCGGTGCTTCTGACCCCCCATGAAGGAGAGTTCGCCCGGCTCTTTTCGGTCGAAGGGCCCAAGCTCGCTCGCACCCAGGCGGCGGCCAAGACCGCCGGCGCCACGGTCCTGCTCAAAGGCTACGACACGGTGGTGGCCGACCCGGGCGGCCGGGTCGCCATCAACGCCAATGCACCGGCCACCCTCGCCACCGCCGGGGCCGGGGACGTGCTCTCGGGCATCGCCTTGGCCCTGCTCGGCCAGGGCATGGCGCCTTTCGAGGCGGGGGCCGCGGCGGCCTGGCTCCATGGCGCGGCTGCCGCCCGCCATGGCATCGGCCTCCTCGCCGAGGACCTGCCCGACGGCCTGCCGGGCGTGCTGCGGGAGCTCTACGAGAGTTGATCGCGCTGCGCCTGGCGGAGCCGCGGGACCACGATGCCTGTGCCGCGCTCTATTTGACGGCCGCCCCCATCGCCTTTCCCTGGCTGCCCGCCGATGCCATACGCCGCGAGCAATTCGAGGCCGCCATCCAGGAGGAGGAGCTTTGGGTGGCCGAGGCGGGCGGAACCATCGCCGGCTTCGTCTCGATCTATCTGCCGGAACGCTTCATCCACAGCCTCTATGTCCATCCGGGCCGACACCGCCAGGGCATCGGCCAGGCCCTTCTGGACCTGGCCCTGCGCCGCTGCGGCGGGCGGGCCGAGCTCAAATGCCAGGAGGGCAATCGGGGGGCTTGCGCCTTCTATACGCGCCTCGGCTGGCGGCCCGTCGATTGGGGCTGGTCGACTGCCGGGCCCTGGATCCGCTTCCGCTATTGAAGCGGGCGTTTTCCCCTTGTGTGTGACGGGTCTGTGCTATACATCGCCCGCTGCGGCGGCTGGCGGCTCTCCCAAGACGGTTTCCCTTCCGGCGGCCGTCCGAATGGGCGGGCGTGGCGGAACTGGCAGACGCGCCAGATTTAGGTTCTGGTGACGCAAGTCGTGGGGGTTCAAGTCCCTCCGCCCGCACCAGAAACCGGCAGATGGGCAGCCCCGGGGATGCGCAGCCCGAAGGCTCTCGAACTCCTCGACAGAATGGGCGATCGATGCAAGTAACAGAGACGGTTGCGGAAGGCCTGAAGCGCGAATTCACGGTGGTGATTCCAGCTCAGTCATTTAAGGAGCGGATCGAGACCCGGCTGAAGGACCGGCAGCGCAGCATGCGCCTGCCCGGTTTCCGGCCCGGCAAGGTGCCGATGGCCCTCGTCGCCAAGCATTGGCGCCAGCAGGTCACCGGCGAGGAGCTGCAGAGCACCATCGGCGACAGCTCGGCCCAGATCGTCAGCGACCGGGGCTTGCGCCCCGCCGGGCAGCCGAAGATCGAGATCACCAATTTCAGCGACGGCGCCGATCTGGAATACAAGATGGCCCTCGAGCTCCTGCCGGAGATCGAGCCCATGGATCTGAGCCAGCTCGAGCTTACCCGCACGACGGTCGAGGTTCCCGACGCCGAGATCGACCAGGCGCTGGAGCGCTTGGCGACCGACCAGGCGAAGAGCGAGCCGGTGGCCGAGCCGCGCCCGGCCGCCAAGGACGATGTGGTGGTGGCCGATTTCGTCGGCCGCATCGACGGGGTGGAATTCGAAGGCGGCAAGGCCGAGGGCCATTACATCCGCATCGGCTCCAACCAGCTGATCCCGGGCTTCGAGGACCAGCTCGTCGGCGCCAAGGCCGGCGATACGCGCGAGGTCAAGGTGACCTTCCCGGCCGAGTATCCGGAAGCCACGCTCGCGGGCAAGGACGCGGTGTTCGAGACCACCGTCAAGAAGATCCAGACGCCCGAGCCCGTCGAAATCAACGACGAGATGGCGAAGAAGTTCGGCGCCGAGTCTTTGTCGCAGCTCAAGGATCGCGTGCGCGAGCAGCTCAAGAGCGATTTCGCC
>DATHQQ010000011.1:0-2713 GCA_035482595.1 Verrucomicrobiia bacterium | reverse complement strand
ATGCCCTCATAGGTCCGCATGTACAGGCGAGAGCCGCCGACGTCCTTATAGGCGTAGCGGAGTTGGAGCGTCGTCCGCAGCTCGCCGCCCACGGAGCGGCGCAGCTCCGGTTCGACCAGCGGCGCGCCCTCGGTGAAGGGGACCGCCCGTACCCCGATCGTATCGGGACTGTCCTGGCCGGGCATTTCCATGCCGGGCATATCCGTGCTCTGGGGCGTCGCGCCGGCCTCGGCCTCGGCGCCCGCCATCACGTCTCCCAACAAAGCCGGGACCGCCAGGGCCGTCCCGACGCCTGTGCTCAGGAAGCGTCGCCGCGAAACCCCTGCCTCAGGTGCGATCAGCGCCGGAGCCGCCGGACTGGTCGTTACGCCCTTGCCTCGATTTCTGCGATGATCGGACATCGATGTTCCCCCATAGGCTGCACGTCCCCTCGGTGCGATATTTTAATCCAGGAGGCAGGTGGCGTTTAAGGGCGATGTATTCCGGAGCCCAGAAAAACATCCGCCGTCCGTGTCGGATCGCCCATAGCCCGTTCGTCCTGGAGTCAGACATGACCGAAGCAGGAGAGACTCGAATGACCGCCACCCCCGCTGCCGCCCCGGCCTCCGATCGCGAGCTGGTGCTGACCCGCCTCATCGATGCGCCGCGCGAGAAAATGTTCCGGGCATGGACCGATCCCGCGCTCCTCAAGCAGTGGTTCGCCCCGCTGCCCTGGACAACCGCCAGCGCCGAGCTCGATGTCCGGCCGGGCGGCGGCAGCCTGATCGTCATGCGCGATCCCGAGGGGAATGAGTTTCCCAACCGGGGCGTCTTTCTGGAGGTGGTGAAGAACGAGCGTCTCGTCTTCACCGACGCCTATGTCCGGGGCTGGGAGCCCTCGGAGAAACCCTTCATGACGGGGATCCTGACCTTCGAGGATGCCGGCGGAAAGACCAGATACACCGCCCGGGTGCGTCACTGGACGATCGCCGACCGCGAGGCCCATGAGAAGATGGGCTTCCACCAGGGCTGGGGGCAATGCACCGACCAGCTCGCAGCATTGGTCGCCAAGCTCTGAGAGGGAGAAGGGAGCTGTCACTGCGAGGTCGAAGGAAACGAAGGCGGTGGTGATAACGCTCTCGCCGCTGAGGCCGCTCCCTCTCTCCCGTCACCCCGGCGTGATCCCCGGATCAAGTCCGGGGAGGGCTCCAGGGGCGAGTGGCAGGCACCTTCCCCGTGGCCCCTGGATTCCGGCTTTCGCCGGAATGACGGAGGAAGAATATGGGCGAGGTCGGGCCTCGGAGGGCGATAGGCGTGAACGAAGCCGGAGGCGGCAACGCTATCGCCGCGTATGGCGCGCTCTAAGGCTTCTCGCCCGCCGCCGTCAGCACCGCTTCGACGTCGGTGACCCAGACCAGCTTCTGCTGCTTGAAATGCGTCAGGACCCGGCGCAAGGCGGCAGCACCGGCGGGCGTGCCCATCACGAAGGGATGGATGCCGATGACAAGGACCGTGGCCTCGCGGCTGGGATCGGCCTCGGCCTCGCTTGTCAATTCGTCGACATAGTCGATCCACAGCCGCTCCATATCGCTCGGCTCCTTGGAACGCACGAGATACTGGCCCATATCGACCGTGGTCGTGGGATAGGGGATCAGGATCAGCGGTCCTGACGTGGTGGAGAGCCGCGACAAGATGTCGGAATCCATGCTGTCGAGGGTAAAAGTGATTCCTTCGGCGACCGTCGCCGTGAAGGTATCGGCATTGGGATAGACGCTCGGGCTCTGCCAGCCGCGCACGCGCACGCCCGTCTCCTTTTCGATCAGATCGATCGTCTTGCGGATATAGGCCTTCTGCGCATCGAGGCCGCCGCCCAGCGGCAGGAGCTGGTTCGAATTATTCATGCCATGGGCGACGATGGGCGCCTTGGGATGCAAGGCGCGGAGCTCCCTCCAGACATCCGGCTGCTGCTCGGGAAAGAGCGCATTGAGGACGATGCTCAAAGGGAGATCCTGGTCACGGAAGACTCTGCCGACCCGCGTAATCCCCCAATCGATGGCGTATTGGCGAAAGGATTCATCGACGATATCGGGATCGCGCCCGCCCATGTCCGAGCGGAAGTTCGGGCCTTGGCCATGGCCCCAGACCTCGACATCGAGAACAAAGCAGACCGCGACCTTCTTTCCCCCTGGCCATGCCTGGACGTGAATGGGCGCGCGCGGCAGGCCGGTGATCCAATCGGTCGAACCTTGGCTGAAGGCCGCGGCGCCCGACGCCAGCAGGCAGAAGAGCGCCAGCAGCATGCCGGCTGTTGCTCCAAAGCGTGGCCCATTGCGCCGAGACGAAATCCCGGTGACGGTTCGTCCCATGGAATAGCGATCTAAGGCTTCTCGCCCGCAGCCGTCATCACCGCTTCGACATCGGTGACCCAGACCAGCTTCTGCTGCTTGAAATGCGCCAGGACCCGGCGCAGGGCGGCAGCGCCCGTGGGCGTTCCCATCACGAAGGGATGGATGCCGATGGCAACGACCGTGGCCTGGCGGCTGGGATCGGCCTCGGCCTCGCTTGCCAATTCGTCGACATAGTCGATCCACAGCCGCTCCATATCGCCCGGCTCCTTACCGCGCCCGAGATACTGGCCCATATCGACGGTGGTCGTGGGGTAGGGGATGAGGACCAGCGGTCCCGGCTTGGTGGAGAGTCGGGACAAGATGTCGGAATCCATGCTGTCGAGGGT
>DATHQQ010000010.1:0-3268 GCA_035482595.1 Verrucomicrobiia bacterium | reverse complement strand
CGGGTGACCCTCGGCGGCCATGATCTGCGCAGCCTCTCCTTCCAGCAGATCCGCTCGCTGATCTCGGTGGTGAACCAGGACACTTTCCTCTTCCACGGCACGGTGGAGGAGAACATCCGCATGGGCCGGCCGGCGGCCTCGACGGAAGAGGTCGAGGCGGCGGCGCAGGCGGCCAATATCCACGACTTCATCGCGCGATTGCCCCAGGGCTATCGCACCATCATCGGCGAGAAGGGCATCAAGCTCTCCGGCGGCCAGCGCCAGCGCGTCGCTATCGCCCGCGCTCTGCTGCGCGACACGCCGATTCTGCTGCTCGACGAGGCCCTGTCGGCGGTGGATGCCGAGAACGAGGCGGTGATCCAGCAGGCCCTCGACCGGCTCATGCGCGGGCGCACGACCTTGGTCCTGGCCCACCGGCTCTCCAGCGTCATCGGCTGCGACCGCATCCTCGTGCTCGACGGCGGGCGCATCGCCGAGAGCGGTGCCCATGGCGCCCTGATGCGGGCCGGGGGCATCTATGCCGGGCTGATGGCGGAGCAGGCGCGGGAATCCGAGCCGGCCGAGCCCATCGAGGAAAGCGAGACGCCGCGCGGCCTCGAGCGGGTCGCCGACGGCCCGGGCGGCCAGGTGAAGACGGTGACCGAAGGCATCATCAAGGCCGAGGGGCTTGGCTGGCGCCAGCTCACCATCGAGCTGATGAAGCTGGTCCTGCCCTGGAAGGGGCGGCTCGCCGCCACCTTCATCTTCGGCGTGCTCCGGGTCATCGCCTTCATCGGTGTCGGGGTGCTGAGCGCCATGGCGGTCTTCGCCCTCAAGAACGGCGCGCCGATCGCCCCCTGGCTCTGGGCGCTGGCGGTGGTGGCGCCGCTTTCCGGCGTGATCCACTGGCTCGAATCCTGGATCGCCCATGACATGGCCTTTCGCCTGCTGGCCGAGATGCGCATCGCGATCTTCCGCAAGCTCGATGCCCTGGCGCCCGCTTATCTCGTGCGCCGGCGCACCGGGGATCTGATGGCGCTGGCGACCCATGACGTGGAGATGGTCGAGTATTTCTTCGCCCATACCGTGGCACCGGCCTTCGTCGCCGTGCTGGTGCCGGCTGCCGTGCTGGTGGTCCTGGGCTGGGCCAACCTCTGGATCGCGCTGGCCCTGCTGCCCTTCCTCATCGCCGTCGCCCTCAGCCCCTTCCTGATGCGCGGGCGCGTCGACCGCCTAGGCTCGCAGGCCCGCGAGGCCTCGGGCGAGCTCGGCGCCTTCGCGGTGGATTCCGTGCAGGGGCTGGCGGAGATCGTCGCCTTCCAGGAAGAGGACGCGCGGGGAAATCGTCTCGATGCGCTCTCCGACCGGATGATCGCCCTGCGTCTGCCCTTCTATGGCGAGCTCAGCTTGCAGCAGAGCCTGCTGGAGATCCTGACGGGTCTCGGCGGGCTTGCGGTCGTGGTGGCCGGCGCCTTCGTGGCGGGACAGGGCGGGATCGATCCCGCGATCCTGCCGCTGCTCGCCATCCTGGCCATGGCGGCCTTCCTGCCGGTCTCCGAGATCGCCCAGGTGGGCCGGCAGCTCGCCGATACCTTGGGGGCGACGCGGCGGATCTACGGTCTCGCCCATGAGCCGGTGGTGGTGAGCGACGGGCCTGGGGTCGCACCGCGGCCGGGACCGGCCGCCCTTGCCCTAAGCGATGTCAGCTTCACCTATCCGGGCCAGAACCGGCCGGCGCTGAGCGCGGCCAGCTTCCGGATTCCCGCCGGCAAGACCCTGGCCCTGGTCGGCACCTCCGGCGCCGGCAAGACCACCACGGCCCAACTGCTGATGCGCTTCTGGGATCCCGATCGCGGGAGCCTCACCCTGAACGGCGCCGATCTGCGCGACTATCGCCTCGACGATCTGCGCCGGCAGATCGCGCTGGTGGCCCAGGACACCTATCTCTTCAACGATACGCTCCGCCACAACATCCTGATCGCCCGGCCCGTGGCGAGCGAGGCCGAGCTGGCGGCGGCCATCGGCCATGCCTCGCTCGCCGAGCTGGTCGAGGCTCTGCCCGAGGGTCTGGAGTCCGAGGTCGGCGAGCGCGGTACCAGCCTCTCCGGCGGCCAGCGCCAGCGCGTCGCCATCGCCCGGGCCTTTCTCAAGGATGCGCCGGTGCTGATCCTGGACGAGGCGACCTCCCATCTCGATGCGGTGAACGAGCAGGCGGTGCGCCGCGCCCTCGATGTCCTGAAGGCCGACCGCACCACCATCGTCATCGCGCACCGCCTCTCCACCATCAGGGATGCCGATGTCATCGTCGTGCTGCAGGAAGGCCGCGTGATGGAGGCGGGCGATCACGCCGCGCTGCTGGCCAAGGGCGGTCTCTACGCCCAGCTCGTCTCCCGCCAGCTCGCCTCGGCCCATGTGGCGGCGGCGCAGTAAGAAGAATCTACACGGAGGTCGCGGAGAAGAAAGAAACCATTCTCTTCCGTCACCCCGGCGAAAGCCGGGGTCCAGGGGCAAGCGGCAAGCACCCTCCTTGTGGCCCCTGGATTCCGGCTTTCGCCGGAATGACGAAAGGGGAGAGTGATCGGCCGACTTCTTCTCCGTGACCTCCGTGTCAGTTCTTATTCCTCAGGCGCCTTCCCACCGCCAGACCACCGTCTCGCGCATCGTGCAATATTCCAGCTCAAGGGTCGTCGGCACCTGATAGCGGGCGATTTCCTTCAGGCCGGAGGTCGGCAGATAGCTGCGGCCGGGATCGCCGATCAGCACCAGCCTTCCGGCGCGCGCGAGATCGGTGAACCAGGCAGCGATGCGCTCGGCCATGGGGCGTTCGTAGCAGACGTCGCCCGCGAGGACGACCTCCCAATCGCCGGCGCTGCCGATGATATCCTCTTCGATCAGCGTGACCGCCACGCCATTGGCTGCGGCATTGAGGGCGATGGCCATGCGGGCGAAGGGGTCGATCTCCGCGGCGCTGACGGCGGAAGCCCCGGCCATGGCGGCGGCGATGGCGGTGAGGCCGCTGCCGGCGGCGAAGTCCAGCACGCGCCGGCCGGCGACGAGGTCCGGGTGATCCAGGAGATGGCGGGTCAGCGCCTGGCCGCCGGGCCAAGCGAAGGCCCAATAGGGCGGGGGCAGGCCGTTGCGCTCGAGATCGGCCTCGGTCGCATGCCAGATGGGCAGGATCTCGCTGGCGAGATAGAGCTGGATCTCGGGCACCAGCGGCGGGGCGGCGAGCGCCGTCTCGGCCCGGATGAAGCCGGCGGGATCGCTCACCCCACGAGCCGGCCGGCCA
>DATHQQ010000009.1:0-2189 GCA_035482595.1 Verrucomicrobiia bacterium | reverse complement strand
GGCCAGCCCCTTCTCGCCGCTCATGGCGATGACCACGATGGCGGGAACAATGGCGATACCCCGCGTCGTCAGCCGCCGCAGCCAGACGGGCATCTTGAGATCGAGGAAGCCCTCCATCACCACCTGACCTGCCAGGGTGGCGGTGACCGAAGAGTTCTGACCCGCGGCCAGCAGTGCCAAGGCGAAGACGACGCCCGCGATGGGCACGCCCAGCAGCGGCCCCAGCAAATGATGGGCATCCTGGATCTCCGCCACATCGGTCCGTCCCTGCTGATGGAAGGTGGCCGCCGCGATGATCAGGATCGCCGCATTGATGAAGAAGGCCGTGGCGAGGGCGAAACTCGAATCGGCGACGGCGAAGCGCAGCGCCTCGCGCCGGCCCTTCGGCGTCCGAGGGTAGCGCCGGGTCTGGACGATGGAGGAATGGAGATAGAGGTTCTGGGGCATCACCGTCGCCCCCAGGATTCCGATGGCGATATAGAGCATGGCGGGATCGGTGATGATCCGGGACTGCGGCACGAAGCCCGCGACCACATCGGCGATGACGGGATGGGCGATGGCGATCTCGAAGAGGAAGCCCGCCGCGACCAACCCGACGAGAGTGATCACGAACGCCTCGAGCTGGCGGAAGCCATGACGCTGCAGCAGGAGGATGACGAAGACGTCCAGCGCCGTCACGCAGACCCCCAGCATCATCGGCATGCCGAACAGGAGGTTGAGCGCGATGGCCGTACCGATGACCTCCGCCAGGTCGCAGGCGCAGATGGCAATTTCGCAGAGGACCCAGAGCCCGAAGACCACCGGGGCTGGATAGCTGTCGCGGCAGGCCTGGGCCAGGTCACGGCCCGTGGCGATGCCGAGCCGGGCGCTGAGCGCCTGGAGCAGCATGGCCATCAGATTCGACAGCAGCACGACCGAGAGCAGGGCGTAGCCGAAGGCGGAGCCGCCGGCGAGATCGGTCGCCCAATTGCCGGGGTCCATGTAGCCGACGGAGATGACGAAGCCGGGGCCGGCGAAGGCGAGCGCCTTGCGCCAGACGCCGCCATGGCGCGGAACCGCGATCGAATTGTTGACCTCGGCCAAGCTCGCGCCGCTTGAGGCGGGCCGCCAGGCGGTGCCGACCAGATCATCTGCGCCGTCAATGACAGTCATGACGAGACCTCCGTTGGTCCACCTTGTCCGTCAGTTTGGCGGCGCGGCCCGGGCGAGGTTTAGAACGCGGCCGTCACGGTTGGACGATTCTTGCGGCAAGCTGCCGATCAGGCTGCAGCCTGCTCCTCGATCGCATCGACCCGATCGGGGTAGAAGGCGAGATGGTTCTTGATCCGGCTCACGGCGGCATAGGGCGCCTCATAGGTCCAGACCGCATTCGCCGAACGCGCGCCGCCCAAAGGGATGCTGTAATAGGCGCAATCGCCCTTATAGGGACAATAGGTGGCGTGATCGGTCCGCTGCAGCAGCGCCATGTCGACATCCTCGCGAGGGATGTAGTGGACCGCCGGATGGGCGGCCTCGCGCAGCGTCAGGGAGTTCCGGCTGTCGGCGATAACGCGCCCCGCAACGGAGACGATGACGCGCCGCGGGTTCGCCTCGACCGTGATGGGATGATCGGCAGTGGGGAGCTTGATGGGCTTGGCTGACATGGCTTGGCGCTCCTTTCAGATTCGTGGGTGGTCAGATTTGTGGGTGGCCAGAAACAAAGCGAAGGACGTCAGCACGCAGAGCCCGCCCACCCAGCCGAGATCGGCGACGCCGCCCCGCGTCAGGGTGAAGGAGCCCAGCAGGGCGCCGAGGGAGAATCCCAGATACATGAAGGAGGCGTTGAGGGAGAGGATGACCGGCGCCGCCCTGAGCCCGCTGATGCCGATCAGGCGCACCTGCTGGGCCGGAAAGAAACCCCAACCCGTGAGACCCCAGATGCCGATGGCGATCATGATCGGCAGCAGCGCTTGGGATAGCGAGAGATAGTGGGCCGATGCCGATAGGCTGATCAGGGCCAGCGCCATGACCGGCAAGGCCGCAGTGATGACGCGGCGCCCGCCGAACCTGTCATTCGCCATGCCGCCGAGGAAGAGCCCGACGAAGGCGGCCGCGCCCCAGAGGAAGAGGACATAGCCGATCCCGGCGCCCTCGAAGCCGATGGCCGCGGTGAGGAGCGGCGCGATAAAGGTGTAGACGGCATATGCTCC
>DATHQQ010000008.1:0-3004 GCA_035482595.1 Verrucomicrobiia bacterium | reverse complement strand
TGACCGACGAGGTGATGGGAAGCCCCGCCACCAAACCTCTCGGAGGCGCCCAATATCTGACGGCGGCGGCCGAGGGCGTGGGCCGGCTGCTGGCCGATCGCCGCGGCTCCCGGGTCGCCGTGCTGGAGGTGACGGGCTGGGTTACCCATCAGGCCCAGGGCCTGGCCGGCGGCCAGCTCGCCCTTGCGCTCAAGGGGCTGGGGCAGAGCCTCGTCAAGCTGAAGGAAGCGCTCGGCCCCGCCTGGCAGCGCACCACGGTCATCACGGTCACGGAGTTCGGGCGCACCGTCGCGGTCAACGGCACCGGAGGCACCGATCACGGCACCGGCACCGTCGCTTTTCTCCTCGGCGGCAGGGTCGCGGGCGGGCGCGTCATCGCCGACTGGCCGGGGCTGGCACCGAAGAAGCTCTACCAGGGCCGCGACCTCGCCCCCACGTTCGATCTGCGCGCCGCGCTGAAGGCGATCTGCCGGCACCAGCTCGAGATCGACGAAACGACGGTGGAGGGTCGCCTCTTCCCCGATAGCCGCCATGCGCCGGCGCTGCCGGGCCTGCTGCACGCCTAAGGAACGGCGGTACCGGGGCAGGCCTTCAGAATCGCGGCATAGGCCTTGGGAAATTCTTCGAGGCTGTAGCGATAGGACGGGGGGGCGGGATCGCCGGAAAGTCTGAGCGTCAGGCTCGATTCGCGCCGCAGGGCCTGTATGATTTTGGCGCCCTCGCCACCGCCCGCGGCGAAGCGCCCGCTCTCGCTCGGATCGGTGCTCTCGCTGGGTGTGAGCGCGAAGGCCTCGGCGCCGATCTCGAGCGTGGCCGAGGTCACCCCCGGATGATCCGAGAGGCTGACCGAGACATCCTTGGGCGGCTCGACCCGCAGGGCGACGCCGGCTTGCGAGACGTCAGTGGCCCAGCAGAAGCCGCATTGATCGAGGCCGACGCAAACGCCGCGGGCCGGCCATTCCTTCTGTTCCAGGATCGTCATGGGCTCCTGCGCGCCCGCCGGCAGCATCGGCAGAAACAGCCAGGCAAGCAGGGCCAGGCGATATCGCATGGTGCCCTTCTCTTTACCCTGCGATGGCAATCTCGATGGGCGCGTTGGTCGCTTGGGGCCCCGGTGCCGGCAAGGGCTCGGCCAGCACGGCCATCAGCCTCTCGCGGATCGCCTTCAACCGCCGCTCATCGTCGATCTTCAGCCCGAACTGGTCCTTGACGTAGAACACGTCGACGGCGCGCGCCCCGAAGGTCGAGACCTTGGCATTGGCGATCTGCAGCTTGAGGTCGGCGAGCGCGCGGGTCAGGCGGTGCAGCAGGCCCTTGCGGTCGCGCCCGTTCACCTCGATCACGGTGAAGGCGGCGCTGGCGCGGTTGTCGATCAGCACCCGGGGGATCACCGGGAAGAGCTCGGCGCGGCTGGGCAGGGCCGGCGGGGGAATGGCGATGTCCCTGGTTTCCTCGCCGGAGGAATCGGTGATGACATGTTCGATGGTGGCGGCGAGGCGGGCGAGCTTGTCGGGCCGCTCGAAGGCGCCGCCGGCATCCTGGATGGTGAAGCTGTCCAGGGCCTTGCCGTTGGTGAGGGTGAAGATGCGAGCATCGACGATATCGGCCCCGGCGAGCGCGAAGGCGCCGGCGAGATCGGAGAAGAGGCCGAGACGGTCGGCGGCATAGACCGTGACCTCGGTCGAGCCGCGCGGCGGATCGACCCGGGTCTCGATCGCCAGCGGCGCCCCATCCGTCTCCGCCCGGCGCACCAGCCGCGCCTGGCGGGCCAGCGCCGGGGCGTCATAGGCCAGCCAATAGGCCGCGGGGCCGCGGGCGAAATGACGCTCGATCTCCGCCTCGTCCCAATCTGACAGCTCGTTGCGGAGCGCGGCCGTGGCCGCGGCAGCCCGGATCTCCACCCCCGCCGAGGAAAGGCCGCCGGAGAGCTCCTCGGCCGTGCGCCAATAGAGCTCACGCAGCAGCACCGCCTTCCAATTATTCCAGGTCTTGGGTCCCACGGCGCGAATATCGGCGACGGTCAGCACCAGCAGCAGGCGCAGGCGCTCCAGCGATTGCACCTGGGCCGCGAAGGTGGCGATGGTCTGGGGATCGTCGAGGTCGCGCTTGAAGGCGGTATTGCTCATCAATAGATGGTAGCGCACCAGCCAGGCGACCTGCTCCGTCTCCTCCTCGCTGAGGCCCAGCCGCGGGCAGAGGCGCAAGGCGAGGTCGGCCCCCAGCTCCGAGTGATCGCCGCCGCGGCCCTTGGCGATGTCATGCAGCAGCACGGCGAGATAGAGCACGCGGCGGGACAGCACCTCATGCACCACGGTCGAGGCGATGGGCGCCTCCTCCGTCAGCTCGCCCTGCTCGATCTTGTGCAGCATGCCGATGGCGAAGATGGTGTGCTCATCCACCGTATAGTGGTGGTACATGTCGTATTGCATCTGGGCGACGACGCGCCCGAAATCCGGGATGAAGCGGCCGAAGACGCCGGCCTCGTTCAGCCGGCGCAAGGTGACCTCCGGTCCCTTGGGCGAGGTCAGCATCGCCAGGAACAGGCGGTTGGCCTCGGGATCGCTGCGCAGCTGCTTCACCAGCTTCAGATGGCGCGTGACCAGGCGCAAGGCCGTCGGATGAATGTCGAGGTCGCGGCGCTGGGCCACCTCGAACAGCCGCAGGATGTTGATCGGCTGGCTGGTGAAGAATTCCGGCACCGGCACGTTGAGGCGGTCGCCCTCGACGGCGAAGCCCTCGATCTCGCGCCGGCGAAGGCCGATGCCGGGGATGGCGAGGCTCGGCAGCCTGAGGAAAGGCCGGCGCTGATGGGCCGCTTCGATGGCGGCGCAGAAGATGCGGGTCAGATCGCCGACGCTCTTGGCGATCAGGAAATAATGCTTCATCAGCCGCTCGACGCCGAGCGTTCCGGCATGGTCGGTATAGCCGATGCGCCGCGCCAGCTCGGGCTGCAGATCGAAGGTCAGGCGCTCCTCCGCCCGTCCGGCGAGATAGTGCAAGTGGC
>DATHQQ010000007.1:0-11484 GCA_035482595.1 Verrucomicrobiia bacterium | reverse complement strand
CAGGCCCAATACATCAACTTCATGAAGAACATCGCGATCATGGGCGGCTATCTCGCCTTGTTCGTCGCCGGACCCGGCGCCATCAGCCTGGACGGATGGCTGCGGCGGCGGGGCTGAGGAGCGGAGGACCTCAATCGGCCGAGGGCCGGGGCTCCAGCTCCGCTCGTGGGGTGAGGGCGCGCCGATGGCCGCTCACCTCGGCCCCCGCCCGGGGCAGCAGCCGCAGGAAGAAGGGCAGGCAGAAGAGGCACAGAACCGTGACCGCGACGAAGGTCCTATGGACATCCCCGACGCCGAGCTCGGCCGGCGAGGCGCCGCGCAGGGACAGCATGGCATGGAGCAGGATGGCACCGACAGCCACGCCCATGCCGTTGGAGAGCTGCTGCATCATGCTGGAGAAGCTGGTCGCCGCACTCATCTTGTCGGGTTCGATATCGGCATAGGCCAGGGTGTTGAGGCAGGTGTATTGCAGGGAGCGGAAGAAGCCGCCGCCCAGCAGCAGCAGAAAGACGAGCACCACGGGGGTCGATACCGAAAAGAAGGCGCAGACCAGAAGCGAGCCAGCGCTGATGATCGTATTGCCGACCAGCACCCGGCGAAAGCCGAAGCGGCGCAGGATCGGCCCCGTCGTCAGTTTCATGAGAAAAGAACCCAAGGCGCTGCCGCAGGTCAGCAGGCCGGAGGCGAAGGCGCTCATGCCGAATCCCACCTGCAGCAGGAGGGGCAGCAGGAAGGGCAGCGCCCCGGCCGCGACCCGGAAGATGGAGCCGCCCCAGATGCAGGCCTCGAAGGTGGGGATCCGGAGCAGCGAGAGATCGACCAGGGGGTGGGCCTGACGCCGCTCGTAGAGGACAGCCCAGAGACCCACCGCCACCCCCAGGGCCAGAAGACCCCATAGCACCCAGGTGGACACATCCGGCCGGGCGACGAGGTCGGAATCATACATGATGGCGCTGAGCGCCACGCCGGTGAGGAAAAAACCCAGCCAGTCGAAGGGCGCGCGGCGGTCGGCGCGCTGGTCCTCCAGGAGAAACGTCACCAGCACCATGCCCAGCAGGCCGATGGGCACATTGAGGAAGAAGATCCAGCGCCAGGAGAGGAAGGTGGTGATGAAGCCGCCGACGGGCGGGCCCAGCACCGGCCCCACCAGGGCGGGGACCGTCAGATAGGCCATGGCGCGCACCAGATCGGCCTTCTCGACGCTGCGCAGCAGCACGAGCCGACCCACCGGCACCATCATGGCCCCACCGATACCCTGAACGATCCGGGCCAGGGCCAGTTCCACGATCCCGTTGGTCAAGCCGCAAAGGATGGAGCCGAGCGTGAAGACCCCGATCGCGGCCCGGAAGACGGTGCGGGCCCCGAAGCGATCGGCGACCCAGCCGCTGATGGGAATGAAGATCCCCAGGCTGAACATATAGACGGTGATGCCCAGGCTGAGATGGATCGGGCTGGTGCCGAAGCTGGTCGCCATGGCCGGCAGCGCCGTTGTGATCACCGTCCCGTCCAAATTCTCCATGAACAGGGCGCAGGCGACGATCAGCGGGACGATCATCGAACGGGGAGCGGAGGCGGACGCGGCGGCGGGCATGCACAGGGCAGACGAAAGGAATGGGGCGAGGCGTGAAGATAGCGCCTTGACCCTGCCACCGACGGCGTAGGCGGTGTAGACCGATCTATTGCATGGCAGGCCCGCGTTCCGGTGGAGAACCGCCGGAAGGCTCATTATCGACAGCTAGGGGTTACTGGCGCTTATAGACGGTGCACATCGCGCCGATGAAATTCGGGATATTGTCGGTCCAGCAGATCTCGAGTTGATCGCCGATCACCTCGCCCGCGGCGGCGCCGGTAACAGTCGACAAGACGAAGCGCTGCCCGTCCATGCGGAACACCCCGGCGATCACGCCCGACTTGCCGTCGGGGCCCTTGTCCATGCCGGAAAAGGCGGCACCATCCTGGGAGTCGATGGTGAGTGTCCAACCGGCGGCGGGGTCCTTCACGAATGTGGGCTTCGCGGAGGCCGGAAAGGCACCCCCGGTACCGGCATGAGCCGAGGAGAAGGCGACGGGGACCCAGGTCCCGATGACCTTGGGAGCATCGGCGGCAAAGGTGGCGGAGGAAAGGCTGGCCAGCAAGACAGCGAGGGGAAGGGAACGCATGCAAATTCTCCCGATGTCGCGACGAACCGAGTCAGGCGATGGCGGATAAAGCGTAATGTCCAGACGTCGTGATCTTGGCCTCACTGGCGCTTATAGACGGTGCAGCTGGCGCCGATGAAGTCGGGGATGTTGTCGGTCCAGCAAATCTCGAGCCGGTCGCCCATCAACTCGCCCGCGGCGCTGCCGCGGACCGTCGAGGTCACGAAACGCTTTCCGTCGAGACGGAACACGCCGACGATCATGCCGGAGCTGCCGCTCGTGCCCTTGCTCGACCCGGAAAAGGCGGCGCCATCCTGGGCGTCGATCGTGAGCGCCCAGGCCGTGGCGGGGTCATTCGAGAAGATCGGCCTGTCGGAATCCGGAAGCTCCCCGCCGATGCCGGCATGGGCCGTCACGAAGGATACGGGGATCCAGGTGCCGACGATATTCGGCGCGTCGGCGGCGAAGGCTGTCGAGGAAAGGCTGCCCAGCAGGACGACAAGCGTAACCAAGCGCATGCGAATTTTCCCTTGCGGCGATTCACCAGATCGACGAATGGCGATGGGGAGCGCAACGGCGGGGATCTCTCACTGCCGCTTATAGATCGTACAGATCGCGCCGACATAGTCCGGAATGTTGTCGGTAATGCAGATCTCGAGCTGATCGCCGGCAACCTCGCCCGCAGCGTTGCCGCCCTCGGTCGCCATCACGAACCGCTTGCCATCCATGCGGAACACCCCGACGACGAGCTTCGGCTTGCCGCTCGGGCCCGTGTTGTTTCCGGAAAAGGCGGCCCCGTCCTGGGCATCGATGACGAGCTTCCAGGCCAGGTGAACGTCATGGGTCAGCGACGGGGTGGCATAGGTCGGGTACCCCTCGCGCGGTCCGACCCGTACGCCGGAATGCTCGACGGGGATCCATGTGCCGACGATGTTCGGCGCATCGGCAGCGATGGCCGAGGTGGAGAGGATGGCGAGAGCGGCGGCGAGGGCAGGCAGGCGCATAGGATCTTCCCCATGAAGGAATAGTTGAAGCTCCGCGAATGTCGATCCAGGCCGCACAACGGCGTGGCCCTCGGTCGTCCTGTTCCGCGAGCAATCGCAGGCCATACTACCATTGAGCGTGCGGCTTCGTCAGCCGGCGACTGAGCGAGTCCAAGGGCTCATCGGCGAAGGGCGGGGCCGGGCAGGCAGGGGAGAAAGGCTGCGAGGGAGAGGAGCACTCGTCGCGGAGGGCGGGCGGTCATGTGGCGGGCGGGGCAAATGCCATGGCGCTTTTCCTTCCGACGACTCGGCGAGCCCGATATCCTCGCCGCCATGGACGCCCTTGCCGGCATGGAGGATCTGAACCCCGCTCAGCGGCGGGCCGCCGAATATGGCCTGGGCGATGGACCTCCCGGCCGCGCGGCCCCCGGCGGTGCTGCCCCCGGCGCCACGGCATGTGACACCCCGCCCCTTCTCATCATTGCCGGCGCCGGCTCGGGCAAGACCAACACCCTGGCCCATCGCGTCGCCTTCCTGATCCGCCAGGGCGTCGCGGCCGAGCGGATCCTGCTGCTGACCTTCACCCGGCGGGCGGCGGCCGAGATGAAGCGCCGGGTGGAGCGCATCTCCGCCCGGGCCCGGGATCAGGGCGGCCCGCCGGCGGCCCTGGCCTGGTCGGGGACCTTCCATTCCGTCGGCGCCCGGCTGCTCAGGCTGCATGCCCATAACATCGGCCTCGATCCCGCCTTCACCATCCTGGACCGGGAGGATGGCGCCGATCTCCTGAACCTGCTGCGCGACGAGCTCGGCCTCTCGGGCCAGAAGAGCCGCTTTCCCAAGAAGCAGACCTGCCTCGCCATCTATTCCTATGCGATGAACGCCCAGCTGCCGCTGGGCGAGGTGCTGCTCCGCGCCTTCCCCTGGTGCGAGAGCTGGGAGGGGGGGCTGCGCCGGCTGTTCGGGGCCTATGTCGCGGCCAAGCAGCGCCAGGGCCTGCTCGACTACGACGATCTGCTGCTCTATTGGGCCCAGATGATGGGTGCGCCGGAGCTGGCGCCGCTGGTGGCCGAGCGCTTCGACCATGTGCTGGTGGACGAATACCAGGATACCAACGCGCTGCAGGCCTCGATCCTGCTCGGCCTCAGGCCCATGGGCCGAGGCCTCACCGTCGTCGGCGACGATGCCCAGGCGATCTACAGCTTCCGTGCCGCGACGGTGCGCAACATCCTGGACTTCCCCGGCTTGTTCAGCCCACCGGCAGCCATCGTCACTCTGGAGCAGAACTACCGCTCCACCCAGCCCATCCTCGCGGCGAGCAATGCCGTCATCGAGCAGGCGCGCGAGCGATTCACCAAGAGCCTGTTCAGCGAGCGCGCCTCGCAGCAGCAGCCGCGGCTGGTGACCGTTCATGACGATCGGGCCCAGGCGGGTTATGTGGTGACCCGCGTGCTGGCGGCGCGCGAAGCCGGCACCGCCCTCAAGCAGCAGGCTGTGCTGTTCCGCGCTTCCCATCACAGCGGCGCCTTGGAGCTGGAGCTGGCGCGGCGCAACATCCCCTTCGTCAAGTTCGGCGGGCTGAAGTTCGTCGAGGCCTCCCATGTCAAGGATGTGATCGGCCTGCTGCGCTGGGTGGAGAATCCCCGCGACCGGGTGGCGGGATTTCGCAGCCTGCATCTATTGCCCGGCGTGGGGCCGGCCACGGCGCGCAAGGCGCTCGATCATCTGGAGGGTGCCGGCTTTGCCCTCGATGCCCTGGCGGGCTTCAAGATGCCGCCGGCCGCGGCGGAGGATTGGCCGGGGCTGGCCGCGCTCCTGGCGCTCCTCGCCGGGCGGGCGGTGGATTGGTCCGCCCAGCTCGGCCTGGTGAAGCAATGGTATCGGCCCCAGCTCGAGCGGCTCTATGACGGCGTGGCGGCGCGCCTCAGCGATCTCGATCAGCTCGAGGCGATCTCGACCACCTATGCGGGCCGCCAGGCGTTCCTCGAGGACGTCATGCTGGATCCGCCCGCCGCCAGCGGCGAGGAGGCCGGCGCCCCGCTGCTCGACGAGGATTACCTCATCCTCTCAACCATCCATTCCGCCAAGGGCCAGGAATGGAAATCCGTCCATGTCCTGAACGTGGTCGACGGCTGCATCCCCAGCGACCTCGCCGTGGGCGAGGTGGCGGAGATCGAGGAGGAGCGCCGGCTGCTCTATGTCGCCATGACTCGCGCCAAGGACGAGCTGCATCTGATCCATCCCCAGCGCTTCTTCACCCAGCAGCAGCCCCGTCACGGCGACCGCCATGTCTATGCCCCGCGCAGCCGCTTCATCACCGCGGCGATGCTGGACCGCTTTGAGCGGATCGCCTGGGTCGCAGGCAGCCCGGGCGAGGCGTCGCGCGACGGCCGGGCCGAGCCGCGGATCGATGTCGCGAGCCGCTTGCGCGACATGTGGAAATAAAGCCCGGCGCGCCTCGGCTAGAGCGGCCCGGCGAATTCTCTGCCGGCCAGCAGGACCGCGAGTTCACCGGGCGTACCCCCGGCGAGCCGGCGGCTTTCCCGCGTCAGATGGGCCTGATCGGCATAGCCGGCCGCCGCCGCCAGCTCGGCAAGCGAGCGCGGCCCGGCGCCGCGCAGCAGCGCCAGGAAGCGCTGAAAGCGAAGGATGCGCTCGAGGGACTTCGGCCCGTAGCCAAAGGCCTCGCCGAAGCGCCGCCGCAATGTCCGCTCGCTGAGCGCCAGCTCCTCTGCCAGCCAGGGAATGAGCGCCTTGCCGGGCGGCGCGCCCTCGGCCAGAAGCTGATAGGCCGCCTGGAAAGAGCCGCGGCTCGGCGCCCGGCCGGCTGCCCGCCGCGCCAAGCCGCGCTCGAGCCGCTGCACGAGGTCAGCGACGCCGCGAGCGGCACTCACCTCCTCCGCCAGCCGGCTCGCCTCGCGGCCCCAAATTTCGTCCAGGGGAATACGGCGGTTGAGCATCTCGGTGGCGGCGAGACCCAGCCAGGCCGCGGCATGTCCCGGTCGGAAGCGAAAGCCGACGACGATCGCCCCCGGTGCCAGCGCCTCCGTCTGGGGCTCGCGGTCGGGCCCGGCAATGCGCAGGGCCCCGCCTAGCCATTGCAGGTCAATGCTACCGTCCGGCACGACGAGGATCGTCCTTGTCTGCGATGCCGGCAATCGATGCACCCAGGCGCAGTCGAAGTGATCGCTGAGCGGCCCGGCGGCCGGTCGCTCCCGATAGATGCCGGTCGCCTGGGCCAGCATGATGGTGCCTCCTCAACGGGCGTTCGAGGCACCAGCTTAGACCAGTTTCCGAGGGGGTTGATCCACCTCTTGTCATTCCCGCGCTCTCATCGCTAGTTGCCGGAAGCCGAAGCGTCCCAGCCGGCGCTCTGGAATTGGCCGTTTCGTTCAAGACTTGCCCGATACGCCACGCCAAACTCCCATCGCACATCGGAGGAAGCACCATGGCCACCCTCGAAGCGCGCACCGTCAGCATCGCCGTCCGCCGCGATTGGCGGGAGGTCTATGACTTCGCACAACGGCCAGAGAATTTCCCGCGCTGGGCTTCCGGCGCCGCGACCTCTCTCCGCCGCGACGGCGATGACTGGATTGCCGAAGCGCCCGAGGGCAGGGTCCGGATACGCTTCGCCCCCCGCAACGATATGGGCGTGCTGGACCATCATGTGACCCTCGCGACCGGAATCGAGATCTACATCCCGCTCCGGGTCATCGCCAACGGGACGGGCGCGGAGGTGATGCTCACCTTGTTCCGCCTGCCGGAGATGACCGATGCGGTCTTCGCGCGGGACGCGGAATGGGTGGCGAAAGATCTGGCGGCGCTGAAGGCGCTGCTCGAAACCTGAGGAGCGACCCATCATGTCGCAAGCGGAGAATGATCGGCGGATCGACTATATCGAATTCGCCGTCTCGGCGCTGGATCGCTCGAAAGCCTTCTACGGCGGCGCCTTCGGATGGCGCTTCACCGACTATGGCCCGAGCTATTGCGAGTTCACCGACGGCCGGATGAAGGGCGGGTTCACCACCGGCTCGCCGACGAGGCCGGGGGGCCCGCTGGTGATCCTCTATGCCGAGGATCTCGCCGATGCCCAGCGCCGGGTCGAGGCCGCCGGCGGGCGCATCGCCAAGCCCATCTTCGACTTCCCCGGCGGCCGTCGTTTCCATTTCCTCGATCCCGACAGCTATGAGCTGGCGGTCTGGTCTAAGCGATAGTCGGCCCCTCTCCCTCTTCGCTAGAGTGTTGCCTGCCTTGCCGACGGCATACCGAGGGGAAGGACGTCCATGGAGGTCAATCGCCGCGCCTTGCTGATCGCGGCCGCGGCCCGGCCGGTGCTGGCCGCCGTGCCCACGCCGAGGGTCACTTCTGCCGGGCCGGACGAGAGCGTCGCCTCCGTCTTCCCGGCCTATAAGGCGGCGGTGGCCGATGCCCTCAGCGAGGCGCCCAGGCGATCGCCTGACGGCGCTCCCGCCCCTCAGGCAGACGGGCGCGGCCGCTCGTGTGCCTGCAGCCAGACATGCTGGATGATGGCGAAGAGGAAAGCCGTGGTGAGCCCGAAAAGGAGCACGCCGTTCAGCGCCTCGATCGCGCCCAGGAGCGCCCAGCGATCTTCCAGAAACAGATTGGCGTGGCCATAGGTCGTCATGGCACCCAGCGAATAGAGCACGGCCGATTTGTTGTCGGGCAAGGCCCCCAGAAACCGATAGGCGATCGCCCAGGTGACCGCCTCGAAGGCATGCAGGAGGGTGATCAGCAAGGTGGTGATGCTCATGACCACGGCGAAGGTCACGAAGAAGCGGCGCGGCCGCATGGGACCGCTCAGGATGCGGGTCACCCTCTGATCGATGAGCCCGAGGCCGAGCACGTGAACGACGACGGTCACGATGATCAGGGGCCCGCCCCAGATCCAGTCGCTCATCCAGAACAGCAGGGAAGACGGGCTCATGCTTCCTCTCCTTGTCGGAACGGCCGAAAGAGTACAATCTGAAGGACCAATGCCAATAGATGCTGGGAAGAGCGTCCTGTCGTCCTCGATCGGATCTTGCCGGTGAAGCGCAAGGCCGGTCTCTTCCTGCTTGCCGTCATCCTCGCCGTGACCCTCGGCACGGCGCTCATTGTCTCATGGCGGATGTATAGCCTCGTCACGCAGAACCAGGCGATTCAGATCGACAACATCCAGGCCAGCCTCGCCGAGCGCTTCAACGTCTTCGAGGTGATGCTGCGCAGCCAGCATGCCCGCATCCGGGATCATATGGCGCAGGTGCTGCCCTTGATCGCGGGAGACGTCGAGCATCTCTCCCCCAGCCCCGGCCAGCTGACGCGCGACCAGATGGACGCGCTGACGAAGAAGTACGGGGTGGAGCAAATCTACTTCATCGATCGATCCCACAAGATATTCCAGACAAATTCGTCGACGGACATGGGCATGCAGTTCCCGGAGAGCAATTTCACCATCTTTCTCGACAGCGTCTTCGGCAAGGACAAGGAGATGGGCGTCGGGATCGACATCGCCGACATGACCGGCCGGCTGACGAGCTATGCTTACTACGGGCCGAAGGGAAAAGACTACATCATCGAAACCTCGATCGAGATCCAGTCCAGCCTCGCGCAAGGGGATTTCGCCTGGATGAGCTGGTACTTCTTCCCCCCTCGCGGCGAAGACGCGGGCCGTGAATGCCGGCTCGAGAAGAAGTGCGACTTGTTCTCCGACGCCCTCCGTCACAATGAATATGTGAAGGGCATCGACGTCTATCTCGTCAATGAATCAGGTGCCTGGTCTCTGCTTGATCCTCCCAGGAAACTGGATCCGGAGATCGTGAAACGCGTGATCAAGGCCGGCGAGTACGAAACCACGAGCCCGGACGGACGGCTGGTTACGACCTACCACCATGACGCGTCGCAGGATAAAACGGCCAAGGACGATCCGATCGTCAAGCGGCTTGTCATCAACGAGATCACCTATGATGTGAGCCTCGCCCGCCAGACGGTGATCGGCGTCTTGGAATACTCGCTGATCGTGATGCTGATCGCCCTGCCCCTGATCTTCTGGCTCGCCTCCTATTTCCTGCAGAAGCAATTGCTGAACCCCCTGTTCAGATTGCGAACGCAGGCGCGCGCCATCGCCGACGGCGATCTCGATCATGCCATCGCCGATACCGGCCGCCGGGACGAGATCGGCAATCTCGCCACCAGCTTCGCCACCATGCGCGACGCGGTGCGGCGGACGATCCTGGACCTTCGGGAGACCAATACATCGATCGAGCGCTTCGTGCCGAAGGCCTTCCTCTCCATGATGGGCAAGCCCTCCATCCTCTCGGTCAAGCTCGGCGACAACATCCGCCTCAACATGACGGTGCTGTTCTCGGACATCCGCAATTTCACCGGCCAGTCCGAGCAGATGACGCCCGACGAGAATTTCGCCTTCATCAATTTCTATCTGGAGCGCATGGGGCCGGTCATCCGCGCCCACAACGGCTTCATCGACAAATATATCGGCGACGCCATCATGGCCTTGTTCCAGAAGGCCGACGATGCGCTGCGCGCCAGCCTCGCCATGCTCGACACGCTGGCGAGCTACAACGCCGAGCGCCGGGACGCCGGTCAGCCGCCCATGGCCATCGGCATCGGGCTCAATACAGGCTCGCTCATGCTGGGCACCATTGGCGAGCAGCACCGGATGGACGGGACCGTGATTTCCGACGCCGTCAATCTGGCGGCCCGGATCGAGAGCCTGACCAAGACCTATGGGGTCGGCATCCTGATCTCGCAGAACACCTATGACCAACTCTCCGACCCCAAGGCCTTCGCGATCCGGCCGATCGACGTGGTGGTGGTCAAGGGCAAGACCAAGCCGGTGACCATATTGGAGGTCTTCGACAGGAACATGGAGACCGAGCGTGCCGCCAAGTCGCGGACCCGGGATCTGCTGCAATCCGGCGTCGAAGCACTGTCGCGCCGCGATACCGTCGCCGCCCGCACGATCTTCGAGCAATGCCTGGCGCTGTTTCCCGGCGATCCCGCCGCGGCCAATCTCCTGAAATGCTGCGTCTAGAGCGCCGATAGCGGCGTCAGCCTGTCGCGGCACGGGGCCTGTCGGCGTGACGGCGCTGCCTCGTGTGATAGGTCAATGCCAGGGAAATGCAGTGCCTCAGTTCCGCCTCGGGAATCTTCTCCCGGAGGCCGAAGAGAAGCGCGCGGTTACCTTCGAAGGCGAAGCTCTGCGGATAGAGGGCGCGGAAGCTCTCCACCAGCCTCGATCGGCAGTGAAAGAACATCGCGTAGCGCTCGTCTGGACCGCCAAAGGCATCGATGCGGATCGTGCTGCCGCTGTTCGGCTTGCCGGTGAGATAGGCGGGCTGGCCCCATTTCAGGGTCTCGACCAGGCCGCCGATGCCGGGCTGTTCCGCCGCTGCAGCGAAGATCAACTCGCGCAGACGCAGAAGCCCGCGGCGCATGGCCGGGGCATAGCCCTCGAATACGGCGGCGACCGCCGGATCGGCGAAGGGCCGGCCCAAGAAAGCCGGCGCAGCTAGGCGAATTTCGGATTCAAATGCGCCGGCGACCGAAGATCAGATGGTAGAGCCAGAGCACGACGATGGCGCCGACGATCGCGACCAGCATGCTGTAGAGATTGAATCCGGTGACGGACGCCTGATTGAATTGGTTGAAGATGAACCCCCCGACGATCGCACCCACGATCCCCAGGATGATGTCGACGATGACTCCCGAACCTTGCTTGTTGACGATCTTGCTGGCGATGAAGCCGGCAATCAGGCCAAGCACGATCCAAGCGATGATTGACATGAGCAACCTCCTTACGCTGGTCGACGTCGGCCCAGATGATCTCGGCCGGTCCGCTGAGGAGCACCAATCGATATGGTAGTGCCTCGCGGCGCCCCTGGCAAATGACGCAGGGTCGCCGCGCCTTGGGGTTCCCTACGCGCGCCGCCGCTTTGCTGTCGCGGGCGCTTCCGTGGTTCCCTTGCTGCCCTTGATCGGAAGCAGCAGCGCTGCCTGCCGCTTGTCGGCCTTGGCCGGGCGTTTGGATTTTGCCGCGGTTTTCTCGGACAGGGGCTTTTCGGCCCCGGATTTGTCGGCCCGCGACTTGTCGGCGCCGGACTTGCCCGGTGCCAAGCTGCGGCGCAGCGCATCCATGAGGTCCACGACATTGCCCTGGATGACGGGGGCCTTGGCTTTCGCCAGCCCCTGCCCGGCAGCCTTGGCCTTGATCAGATCGCGCAAGGCCTCCTGGTAGCGATCGACGAATTGGGCGGGCTCGAAGCGGCCTTCCTGGCGCTCCATGATGGTGCCCGCGATCTCGATCATCTTGGGATCGATCTTCACCTCGGGGAAATCATATTCGGCCG
>DATHQQ010000006.1:0-3776 GCA_035482595.1 Verrucomicrobiia bacterium | reverse complement strand
GTCTTGGCATTGCGCATGGTGAGCAGGACATGCTCCTCGGGGGGAATATCGCCGAGGTCCTTGTCGTTCACCGCCCCGCCGAAGGAGATATGGGCATGGCCTTCGACCAGCCCGGGCAGCAGGGTCTTGCCGCGGCCGTCGATGACCGTCGCTCCCTCGGCGGAGAGCTGGCCCGGCGTCCTGGCGATGGTGCGGATGCGCTTGCCTTCGACCAGCACATCGGCCGGGAAGGCATCGGCGCCGCTGCCGTCCCAGACCATCGCGCCCCGGAACATGACCCTGTCCATTTACCGTCTCCCTTCTTTGCTCGTCGCCCTGCCAAGCCTGCTACGCCGGATATATATAAGTCAAATAAAAATATATTTTATGAAGCCGAGGCCACGTGTCATAGATAATATATCGACTCACCAGCTGGGGTCTTCCCGCGGACAGCCTATGGCGCGCGACAATTCCCTCAACCTCACCCAGGGCGCCTATGAGGATCTGCGCGCGGATCTCTTGTCCTGCCGAATCCTACCGGGGAGCCGCCTCAAGATTCAGGAGCTCTGCACCCGGCTCTCCGTCAGCCTAGGCGCGATCCGCGAGGCGCTCTCGCGCCTTACGTCGGAGGGGCTGGTGGTCGCGGAGCCCCAGCGCGGCTTTCGCGCGGCGCCGATCTCCCCGGAGGATCTCAGCGACCTCACCCGGGTGAGGATCGAGATCGAAGCGCTGTGCCTGCGCCGCGCCATCGCGCTCGGGGATGTCGATTGGGAGGCTCGCCTGGTCGCCGCCTTTCATCGCCTCTCGCGTACGCCCGAGCGCGCGCCCAGCGATCCGGTGCGCTCCAACGACGAATGGGCCGCCGCTCATGCCGCGTTTCATCTGGCCCTGGTGGAGGGCTGCGGCAGTCCCTGGCTCCTGCGCCTCCATAGCCAGCTCTACGATCAGAGCGAGCGCTATCGCCGCCTCTCGGTGTCGCTCGCGCGACAGGCACGCAAGATCGGCGACGAGCATCAGGCCATCATGGATGCCACCCTCGGCCGCGACGCCGACAAGGCCGTCGCTTTGGTGACCGCGCATATGACCGAGACCACCAACATCCTTCTGACCGCCAAGATCGATCCCGCCGCTGCCGAGACGCGAGAGGCGAGCGCGTAAGGCGTTTTCCTCTCTTCCGTCATCCCCGCGAAAGCGGGGATCCAGGGCAACAGGCCCAGGGCAACAGGCAAGCTCCGGCGCATGAGGCACTGGATTCCCGCTTTCGCGGGAATGACGAACGAGAGAGAGCTCAGCTCCCCATCCAATCCCTTGCGATCTCGGTATAGAGCTCGACCGCCCCCTCGATCTTCGTCACCAGGCAGTATTCGTCGGTCTTATGCGCCATGGAGGTCTCGCCCGGGCCCAGGATCAGGGCGGGGATATGGCCCATCGCCGGCACCAGCACCGAGGCATCCGTGAAGTAAGTGGCACCGCGGGGATCGACGGGCTCGCCGCTCGCCCGCTCGCATAGCGCGAAGACGCTTTCGATCCAGGGGTTTGCCGGATTGCTGGCCACGGCCCCAACATCGACGATGCGCGAGACCTCGGCGTCCTTGCCCAGGAGGTTGCCGATCTCCTCGCAGAGCGCATCGTTGGATTGCCCGGGAATGGTGCGGATGTCGATCTGCACCTCGGCCAAATCCGGCACGGAATTGATGTTGAGTCCGCCATGCATGGAGCCGACGTTGATCGTCGGCCCGCCCAGATGATGATGGCGCTGCAGGTTGAAGCCGTGCTCGGCCAGCTTCAGCACGCCGCGTGCCGCCTTGTAGAGGGCATTGTCGCCCTGCTCGGGCATGGAGCCATGGGCGGTGACGCCGCGGAAGGCGGCCTGCAGCCAGAGCGCGCCCTTATGGCCGACGAGAGGCGCATTGCCGGTCGGCTCGCCCACCACCAGCGCCCCGGCCCCGGGCAGGACATCGCCGAGCCCCGCGAGGAAGCGGGCGCCGTCGCAGCCGGTCTCCTCGCCCGCGGTGAAGATGATGACCAAACCCGATTTGCGGCGCGGCAGCCGGGCGAGCGCGATCGCCGCCAGGGTCATGGCGGCGACGCCGCTCTTCATGTCGCTGGAGCCGCGGCCGTAGAGTCGGTCGCCGTCGATCTCCCCGCCCAGGGGATCGAAATCCCAGGCGGCGGTGCCAAGCGGCACGGTATCCAGATGTCCCGTGAAGCAGAGAGGCGGGGCGTTGTCCGCGCCTTCCAGCGTAGCGATGAGGCTGGTGCGTCCCTCCGCGAAGCTGTGGAAGCTCACTTCCATCCCGGCCGCCTCAAGCAGCCGCCCGAGATGCTCGGCGCAGGGCCGCTCGTCGCCCGGCGGATTGATGGAGCGCAGCCGAGTGAGCTCCTGCGTCAGTGTGGTGGCGGACATCGTGGTGACCGTTCCAGTTGAGGCGCGAGCGAGGCAGGGGCTGCCGATGCTTCCGGCAACCCCTCCCCTCAAGCTTACACGCTACTGGCGCAGGTTCGTCCAGATCCGGTCATAGGCACGCGTCGCTTTTTCCGGGCAGGAAGGGGCGAAGGTGATCTTCAGATCGGCCGGCGGATTGAACTCCGGCGAATTCCCGATCTCCGGCGGCAGGAACTTGTTCGATCCCATGACCGCGCTCTGATAGCCCGTCGACTTCTGCTGCAGGGCGATGTTCTCCGGATCCATCAGGAAGTTCAGGAACTTCTTGGCGTTCTCCAGATCCGGCGCGCCGGTCGGCACGGCGACATTGTCCATCCAGCCGATGATGCCCTCCTTGGGATAGACATATCTGAAGGCGGGCTTCTGCTGCCGCGTCTCGAGCGCCTTGCCGGACCATTGCTCATGCATCAAGGTCTCCCCCGACACTTGGCGCTCGACCGTGCCGTCGGAGTTGTAGACCTTGACGAAAGGCTTCTGCGCCTCGAGCAAGGCATTCAGCTCCTTGAGGTCGGCGGGGTTGGTGTTGCACTGGGGCTTGCCGAGATAGACCAGCGCCAGGGACATGACCTCACTGGGCGAGCCGAACATGCCGATCTTGCCCTTGAGCTCCGCCGGAGGCTCGAACAGCGGCTTCAGGCTGTCGGTCGGGCCCTTGTAGACGTCGGTATTGACGGAATAGGAGGTCGTGCCCCAGACCCAGGGCACGGAATATCTCGCCTCGGGATCCCAGGCGCGCTTCTGATACTGCGGCTCCAGATTCTTGAAGTTCGGCATCGAGGCCACGCCAACATCCTGGAGCAGGTGTTGGTTGACGAAGATGGGAATGAAATCATTGCTGATGATGATGACGTCATAGCCGGCCGCACCGGAGCTCAGCTTGGCCAGCGCCGTCTCGTTGGAATCATAGGTATCGATGGTGACCTTGATCCCGGTGTCCTGCTCGAACTTCTTCACCATCTCGGGTGAGGTGTAGTCGGTCCAGTTGTAGATATGCAGCACGCCGGAATCCGCTGCCGCGATGGGAGAGCTGGTGCAGAGCGCACCCAGGGCCAGGGCAACGCCCGCCAGACTTTTTTTCAATTGGTTCATTATGTCCTCCTCTGGAGTGTGGGTCGCGTCGAATCAGGCCGTCCGTTGATAGCGCCGGCCGAGCAGCAGCGCGGCAGTGACGAAGATCAGCGAGACGACGAGCAGAATGGTGGAGATGGCGTTCACCTCGGGCGTCACGCCCAGGCGCATCATGCCGTAGACATAGACCGGCAGCGTGGTGGAGCCGGCGCTCGACACCATCATGCTGATCAGGAAATCGTCGAGGGAGACGACGAAGGCCATGATGGCCCCGGCGCCGATG
>DATHQQ010000005.1:0-2771 GCA_035482595.1 Verrucomicrobiia bacterium | reverse complement strand
CCTCCAGCACGGCCTCGACACCCGCCTCGACGCCGGCGGCGGCCAGGGAGGTGGCCGGATATGGCAGCTCCGCCGGGAAGCTTGCGACGTTGACGCCCATGCCCAGCACGACCGCCTCGACCACCCCGCCGGCCGCCTCCGCCTCCGGCAGGATTCCCGAGACCTTGGCCCCGTCGATCAGCAGATCGTTCGGCCATTTGCAGCTGAGTCGACGCGCGGCCGGCAGCAGGCTCTCGAAGGTCTCCGCCAGGGCGACAGCGGCGACGAAGCCGATCTGCGCCGCCTCGGCCGGCGGCACCCGTGGGCGCAGCAGTAGGGAGAGATAGAGATTGCCCTGGGGCGAACTCCAATCCCGACCGCGCCGGCCGCGGCCGCGGGTCTGCTCGCGCGCCCAGACGAGGGTGCCTTCGGCCGCGCCCGCGCGAGCACGGCGGTGCATCTCCTCATTGGTGCTATCGATGCTGTCGAGGGCGACGAGCGAGAAGAAGGGCGGCAGCGCCAAGTGTCGGTTGGGGGGCCGGCTCAGGCTCATCCACCGAAGAGCGACACGGCCGCCGCCTGGGCCGCCGAGAAGAGCGGTCCGGGTAGGATGAAGAACAGCAAGATGGCCAGCGCCGCGACCGCCATGATGGAAGGAACCTCCCAGCCCGGCGCGGCGTCGAAGCCCTCCTTCAGCTCGTCGAAATACATGACCTTGACGATGCGCAGGTAGTAATAGGCGCCGACGACGCTGGAGACCACGCCGATCACCGCCAGGGTATAGAGGCCGGCGGAGATGGCCGGCAGGAAGACATAGAGCTTGCCGAAGAAGCCCGCCAGCGGCGGGATGCCCGCCATGGAGAACATGAAGACGGCCAAAGCGGCGGCCATCATCGGGTTGCTCCGCGAGACGCCGGCGAGATCGGCGATCTGCTCCACCATCACGCCGCGCCGGCGCATGGAGAGGATGCAGCCGAAGCTCCCCAACGTCATCACCACATAGAGCGACATGTAGATCAGCAGGCCGCGCACCCCTGCGGGCGTTCCCGCCGCGAGGCCGACGAGGCCGTAGCCGATATGGCCGATGGAGCTATAGGCCATCAGCCGCTTGATGTTGCGCTGGTTGATGCCGGCGACCGCGCCCAGCAGCATGGAGGCGATGGAGATGAAGACGATGACCTGGCGCCAATCCGCCATGAGATGGCCGAAGGGGCCCACCACCACGCGGGTGAGCAGCGCGACGGCGGCGATCTTGGGCGCGGCCGAGAAGAAGGCGGTGACGGGCGTGGGCGCACCCTCATAGACATCCGGTGTCCACATATGGAAGGGAACGGCGGAGACCTTGAAGGCCAGGCCGGCCAGCACGAAGACGAGGCCGATGATGAGGCCGACGGGCGCGGCCGCCGGATCGGTCAGTGCCGACGCCAGGCCGAGGAAGCCCGTGGTGCCGGCGAAGCCATAGATCATCGAGGCGCCGTAGAGCAGCATGCCGGAGGAGAGCGAGCCCAGGACGAAATACTTCAGCCCCGCCTCCGTCGAGCGCAGGGAATCGCGCTGGAAGGCGGCGACCACATAAAGCGCCAGGCTCTGAAGCTCGAGGCCCAGATAGAGCGAGATCAGGTCGTTGGCCGAGATCATGACCATCATGCCCAAGGTCGCGAAGAGCATCAGCACCGGGAATTCGAAGCGCCCCATCTGCTCGCGCTCGGCGAAGTCCATCGACAGCAGGATCGACAGGCCCGTGGCGCTGAGCACCACGATCTTCATGAACTGGGAAAAGCGGTCGACCACGAAGAGATTGCCGAAGGCATGGCCGCCGGAAGCCGGCATCTGCGTGACCAGGATGATGGTGACCACCAGCACCGCCACCGAGAGCCAGGCGATCAGCCGCATCCGGTCCCGCGGCAGGAACACGCCCAGCATCAGGAGTCCGAGCCCGCCGGCTGCGAGCAGGATCTCCGGTGCGGCCAGCGACCAGTTGGCCAGCGTCAAGTTCATGGGATCACCTGCGGTGCGAGGCTCGCCAGATGCGGCGCGCCGCCGAGGAGGAGTGCGGTGTGATAGCCGCCCACCATCCTGTCGACCGCCGGCGCCATGATCTCGATGAAGGAGGTGGGATAGACTCCCATCCACAAGATCAGGAGGCCCAGGGGCACGAAGAGGGCGATCTCCCGCGGGCTGAGATCGAGGAAATTCATCAGATCCGGCTTGTCCAGCTTGCCGAAGATGATCCGCCGGTAGAGCCAGAGCATATAGGCCGCCCCCAGGATGGTGCCGGTGCAGAGGAAGAAGGCCAGCCAGGTGTTCACCTGGAAGGCGCCCAGCATGCTGAGGAACTCGCCGATGAAGCCGCTGGTGCCGGGCAGGCCGATGGACGCCAGCATGAACAGCATGAAGACGGCGGCATAGACCGGCATCCGGTTCACCAGCCCGGAGAAGCGGCCGATCACATGGGTGTGGAGACGGTCATAGACCACGCCGACGATGAGGAAGAGTCCGCTGGACACGATGCCATGGCTCAGCATCTGGAAGACCGCACCCTGCACGCCCTGCACGGTGGCGGTGAAGATGCCGGCGGTGACGAAGCCCATATGGGCGACGGAGGAATAGGCGATGGTCTTCTTCATATCCTCCTGGGCCAGCGCCACCAGGGAGGTATAGACGACCGCGACCGCCGACAGGACATAGACCAGCGGCGTGAAATAGGCCGACGCCTCCGGCAGCATGGGCACCGAAAAGCGGAGGAAGCCATAGGCGCCGAGCTTCAGCAGCACCCCGGCGAGGATCACCGA
>DATHQQ010000004.1:0-2178 GCA_035482595.1 Verrucomicrobiia bacterium | reverse complement strand
ACCGTCCCGACACTGCCGATCCCCACGACCTTGATTGCCCCGTCCACGAAGCGATACTGGTCGAGCAGCAGGCGCCGGTCCTCCGTCAGGGACTCCCGATAGGCGTGCAGATTGTCCACGAGCAAGGTCCGCAACTGGTCCGGACTTATCTCGTCGGGATGGTAGATCAGCGGGGGATTGTCGCGTATTCGGATTTGGCCGCCGACCATCTCGGCGACCTCGGGATAATCCAGATCCGACCCGCTCGTGCTGGTGCTCTTGGAGACCCGTGCCTGGATCCGTGCCTTGACCTTCTTGTCGGGCACGGTCTCGATCAGATCCGTATGGGTGATCCGGGCGTACCAGACCTCCAACGGGCTCATCTCGGCATATTTGCGCAAGCGTTCGCGATAGCTGGCCGCACACGCCACGGCCGCATCGCGGCCGTTGGCATCGGAAAGGCCATTGTTCCGGGCGGCAAGCACGAAGGAAGCGACGAGGCGCTTGAGATCCCATTCCCATGGGGCCGGCAGCGTCTCGTCGAAATCGTTGATGTCGAACAGAACATTGCGTTCCGGGGTGGCGAAACCCCCGAAATTCATCAGGTGGCAATCGCCGCAGGCCTGCACATGAATGCCGGTGGCCGGCGTCTTGGCCAGATCCGCCGCCATGACCGCCGCCGAGCCGCGATAGAAGGTGAAGGGCGTCTGGAGCATGCGGCCATAGCGGATCGGCAGCAACCGGGCCACACGGCCTTTGTCCGAAGCGCGCAGGATCGCGAGCGGGTCGACCTCGCCCTTGCCCCGCTTCCAGGTGCCGTGGATGCCGCGTTGCACCTTGTCCCGCAATGCACTGCCGGCCGCCAACCGGTCAGCCGCGGAAACGTGGGGGGCAATGAGAGACGATGCACCGGCCGTCGCAGGTTTGGCTGCATCCTTGGTATGTTCCGGCATGGCTGAATCCCCCTGACTAATCGACGCTTCCATGGTTGATTTCTCGTGTAATTGATGTAGCTCAATATCGCGGCTGCGGTCAAAGCGCAGCGTTGGTGTTTGTCCCGTCAGGCTCCGTCCTTCGCGGCTCTCAGCGGGGCTCGGCGGGCCGGAAACAAGGGGTAACAACCCGTGCTCCGGCCGATTTCGGGGTCTGGCAGGCAATATGTATGAAAACCTCGCCATCCTTGCCGCCGTCGTGCTGATCTACAGCGCGGCCGCCGGGCGCGTGGGGCGATCCTGGCTGAGCGGGCCGATTCTGTTCACCGGGGCGGGCCTGGTGCTCGGCCCGGCCGGCCTCGGTGTGCTGGATCTTCCGCTCACCGCGGCCGACCTCAGGATCCTGGCCGAGATCTCGCTCGCGATGGTGCTGTTCACCGACGCGGCGCATGCCGATCTCAGCGTCGTGCGCCGCATCGTGGGTCTGCCGCAGCGGCTGCTGCTGATCGGCCTATGACGCCGTCGCCAAGAAGTATTTCGATTTCGACGTCTACGGCGGTTAGGCCGCTGCTGACGGGTGCCGCCCCCGGGCGGCACCCGCCTTGTCCACCCCCGCTCGCCCTAGTCTGCCTGCCTAGGCTTCCTCTCGAATTGGGCTGGGTCAGGGTCCTCGTCGGTCAGCCATCGGAGGATGACGAGCTTCGCCCCTTGGGGCACGCCATCCGGGAAGCATCGCGCGATCGCCTGCGCCCGGGTTTCCCGCGTCAGCGTATTTATCCAGACATAGAATGTCTCGCCCGCCGGCTGCCGCTTCCGCTCAAGCTTCGCAAGGCGCTTGCCCAGCCCGCCGTTCATGCCATCCCTCCGCGCCCGGCATCTTGGCCCGGGCTCTCGGACTCCAGCGCCCGCAGGCGCTGCTCCAGGTCGATCGTCTCCATGACCCGGCGCTTGGATTCCATCATGCCGACCAGCGCCGCCGCCTCGTCGAGGAGCAGCCGCCCGCTGGATACTGCCTGAAGCACCGAGCCGATCGCCCTGCCCAGATCCTCGACCCGCTCGATGGACGGCAGGTCAAAGCAGACAGCCCGCGACTTCCGCTGCGGGACGATGCGCTCGAGACAGAGCTTGAGCGCCGTCGTGTCACCCTCCAGCGCGAGTTCGATCGCCCGCCGGGTCAGGGCCTCGGCCTCGCCTTCCAGCAGGACCTCTGCCGCCAAGGTCGACTGGTTGCGGGAGCCCCGTGGGCGACCCGCGGGATTGCCCGAGC
>DATHQQ010000003.1:0-3186 GCA_035482595.1 Verrucomicrobiia bacterium | reverse complement strand
CTGCCCGACGGCACATCCTCACGCCTCAAGGTGCGCTCCCTTGTCGGCCTCCTGCCGCTCTGCGCCGTCGCCATGTTCGATGCGAAGCTGTTCCAGCTCCATCCCGATATGGGGGAGCGCTTCCGCTGGTTCCTGGAGGCGCGGCCGGAGCTGGTCTCCGTCATCCACGACCCGCGCAAGAAGGGTCATTCCGACCGCCGGCTGGGCGCGATCCTGAACGAGGACAAGCTCCGCCGGGTGCTGGCGAGGATGCTGGACGAGAAGGAGTTCCTCAGCGACTACGGCATCCGCTCGCTCTCCCGCTTCCACGCCGACAATCCCTATAGCCTCAGGGCGGGCAACCAGGAATTCCGCGTCGCCTACGTGGCGGCGGAATCCGACAGCGGCATGTTCGGGGGCAATTCGAACTGGCGCGGGCCGATCTGGATGCCGCTCAACGCGCTCATCATCCGCGCGCTGCTGCAGTACTACGGCTACTACGGCAATGAGTTCACGATCGAATGCCCGACGGGATCGGGGCGCCAGATGAACCTGTACCAGGTCGCCGAGGAGATCGGCCATCGCCTGGGCAACATTTTCCTGCGCGACAAGGACGGCAAGCGTCCCGTCAACGGCGGCACGGCGAAATTCCAGGACGACCCGCATTGGCGCGACTATCTGCAGTTCTACGAATATTTCCACGGGGACAACGGCGCCGGCCTCGGCGCCAATCACCAGACCGGCTGGACCGGCATCATCGCCGGGGTGCTTCGCATCTTCGCCTCGGTGACGCCCGAGCATGTCCTCGAGGAAGGCAAGATGGGCTATTTCGAGCAGCCCGGGGCGCCGCCCGCCAAGCCCCCGGCGGCAGGGAAAGCGAAGAAGACGAAAGCGAAGAACAAGGAAAAGGCGAAGGACAAGAGCAAGGCGAAAAAGAAGAAGGGGCGCTAGCGTTCTCCGCAGAGTCTCCGCTAACACCGTCGTGCTGAAAGGGTTTGCGGCAACCTTCCTGTCCAACGGTCGTTGATCTGTTGCCGGTATCACCGCTGTCCCCCTTGTCCCCCTCGCCCCGACAGGGGATTGGGCTGGGGTGAGGGGGGTTTCAATCCATGACGGCGTCGGGAGCCATGCGGGGCGAGGGCACGAGGACACCATATTGCGCAGCCACGTAATCCGGCGCTCGCTCAAGGGGCTTGGCATCGGACTGCTGGGGCTCGTTCTCCTGCTGGCGGCGGGCGTCGCCATCGTCTGGCTCCTGCGCACGGAGCTGCTGGGCCAGACCGCAGTCCGGCTGCTGGAGCGCCAGGGTCTGGGGCCAGCAAGCTTCGTCGTCGACGCGGTCGATTTCGGCGGTCTCCATGCCCATGACGTGTCGCTCGCGGGCGGGGCGATCAAGGCCGATACCCTGACCCTGGCCTTCAGCCCGCGGGAGCTGCTGGTCGGGCATCTGGTGAAGATCGAGATCGGCGGGCTGAAGGCGGCGCTGACCTTGGGCAAGGACGGCATCGAGCTCGGCGGCCGGCCGATCGCGACATCGAGCCCTGGCGGCGGTCCTTCGCGGCTCCAGACCCTCAGCATCGATGCCCTCGACCTCAAGGACGCCGAGATATCCCTCGTCACGCCGAGCGGTACTTACGCCGGCACGCTCTCCGCCACCATCGCGCTCGCCGGCGGGAATCTGAAGGCCACGGCCGTCGACGCCACCCTCACCGCTCCCGTCGCCGGGATGAAGGGCCCGGTCAAGCTGGCCTTCACCGGCGACCTGGAGATCAAGAACGGCAATATGGCCGCGACCGGCATCAACGGCACGCTCCTCGCCCCCGTCGCCGGCATGAGCGGCCCGGTCAGCCTGAGCTTCTCGGGCGCGCTGGCCATGACGAACGGCGATATCGAGGCGACCGGCATCGCCGCGACGGTCAGCGCCCCGGTCACGGGCCTCGGCAAGCCTGCGAGCCTCACGATCAAGAAACTGACATTTCAGCCTGCAGCACCCGGCGGCCCGCGGCTCGCCCTCGAGGACGTGGCCGTGACGCCGAAGGATCTGCCCTGGACCGTGCAGGGGCTCGCCGGCGAGGTCCTCTTTCAGTCGGACAAATCGACGGCCAAATTCTCCGTCGCCCGGCTGACCAATCTCCAGAAGCCCGCCATGACCCAGCCCCTCAAGCTGAGCGGCACCGCGGCCCTCGCCGGCTCCCATCTCGATTTCACCTTGGCCGGCGAAACACTCACCAAGACGCCGGCGAAGCTTCAGGCCAAGGGCAAGCATGAGCTGGGCAATGGCAGCGGCAGCGCCGCGGTGGCGGTGGCGCCGCTGGCCTTCAAGCGCGGCGGTCTCCAGCCCGGCGATCTGTTTCCCATCCTGGCGGGACAGGTGAAGAATCTGGACGGCACGGTCGCCATCGCCGGCACGCTGCGCTGGACGGCGAAGGCGCTGACGCCCGATCTGACCCTGACCTTGAAGGATGTCTCCCTGCCCACCTCGAGCGCGCAGATCCAGTCGATCAACGGCGCCATCAAGCTGAGCGGCTTCTGGCCACCGGCGACCCCGGGCGGGCAAAGCCTCACCGCCACGATCACCGCCCCGGGCCTGCCGCCCGCAAAGCTCAGCCTCACCGGCCAGCTCGCCGCCAAGCCCGCCGTCAAGCTCGACCGGATCGCCGTCGATATCGCCGGCGGAGAGATCAGCGCGACCAGCTTCACCCTCGACCCCGCTTCGCCCAATATCGCCACGATCCTCAAGGTCGACCATGTTGATCTGGGAGAGATCACCAAGCTGATCGGCCTCAGTGGCCTCAACGGCAGCGGCCAGCTCGATGGCCAGGTGCCCTTCACCTACAAGGCGGGAGAGGTCACGATCAAGGGCGGGAAGCTGACGGCCCGCGGGCCGGGCACGCTCAGCTACAAGCCCGAGAAGCTGCCGGATCAGATTGCCCAGGCCGGGGAGTCGGTGCAGCTCGCCATGCAGGCGCTCAGCGACTTCCACTACGATAAGCTGTCGCTCGAGCTGGACAAGAGCGAGACCGGCGAGGGCACGGTGATGCTGCACCTCGAGGGCAGCAATCCTGCGGTGCTGCAGGGACAAGTCTTCAACTTCAACATCCGCATCGACAGCAATTTCGATCGCCTTGCCGATATCGCCTTGCTGAGCCTAAAATCGGCCGAGGAGCTGTTGCGTCGCGCGGCAACCGGGACCAACCCCTGAAGGAA
>DATHQQ010000002.1:0-2648 GCA_035482595.1 Verrucomicrobiia bacterium | reverse complement strand
GGGTGAACGCCATGGACGATCAGACGCTGGTCGTGATCCTACGCGGGGCCGAACGCATCCTCGTCGACCTGGGCGGCGCGCTGGCCGTCTATCTCGGCTACCAGCTCTTCCTCAGGATGCCGAGCCGCGAGCGGGGCGAGGGCAAGTTCGAGCTGCCCGGCGGCATCTCCATTTATGTTTCACGGGTCGGGCCGGGCGTGTTCTTTTCGCTCTTCGGCGCCGCCATCCTCGGCCTGTCCCTGGTCCATGGGGTATCGCAGGATTCGACGCGCAGCATCGCGGCCGGCGCGCCTGCAGCCGGTGTGACCTCAGGCGAAGTGGCCGCTGCCGCTCCGGGCATCGTCGTCCAGTCGACGCATTATGCAGGTGCCGCAGCCTCCGCGCCGCCCGTCGATCCCCTCCAGGCCGAGGCCGAACGCGACGCCGTAGTGCTTGCCATCCGCAACATCAACCGGGTCCCCGCGGCACTCCGCGCCGAGCTGCCGGCCGCACAGCGGCTGGATATCGAGCAGGCGATTGCGGCGACGAAGCTTCGCCTGTTGAAATCCGTCTGGGACCAGGACCAATGGGGCGATTTCGTTCCTTTCCGTCAATGGGTGGACCAGGGCGAAAACGATCCGCCGCCGCCTGCGATCGCCCGGGCCGTCGCGGTCTATCAAGCCGGCAAGCCGGCCTCCTCGCCATGAGGTGCCGTCCCCTCATCCTCGCTGCGGCGCTGACGCTCGTCCTCGCGGCCGCGGCCCTGGCGAAGGACATGGGCTCGCTCTATGACGACGAGACCCTGCAATATTGGCAATCGCGCTATCAGAGCGGCGTCCTTCGCAACTATACAGAGATCATTCTGCCGCGACTTACGAACGAGGAGCGCCAGGCCCTGGCGGAGGTGCAATTCGCCTTTCCCCTGCGAGGCACCGACAACGATCCCTTCGCCTTCTACGCGACCCATCCGCCGCCGACCGTCAACCTGCCGGTTCTTTCCCTCAAGTTCTTCGACGATTTCAGCGTCGCGCTGGCGTGGCTGTCGCGCAACGGCTACGGCCTCGATACGGCCTATGACTATGTGGGCATGCTGAAATACGCCGATGCGTCGGAGTTCGGCGGGCGCTATCCGCCGCCGCTGGAAGCCCTTCAGATCCCGGAAGGAGCGCTCAAGGACAAGAGCGTCGAGAGTCTCGCGGGCAAGATTTTCGATTCGGCGATTGGCTTCGTGATTCTGCATGAGCTCGGCCATATCCGTTTCCGCCACCCCGGCAATGGCCCCGAGGTGCCGAGCGACGTCTCCCGCGCCAATGAGCAGGCGGCCGACAACTTTGCCCTCGAGATTCTGCGCCGCACGGAAAGCCAGCCGACAGGAATGGCATTCCTTTTTCTGGCCTTTGCCTATGGAACGCCGAACCGCGGCGACTTCGCCAGTGCCGCGGACTACGAGAGTTCCCTGCAGAGCGCGACCCATCCCTTGACCCAGGCGCGCATGCAGGCGCTGTCGAATGAGCTGCGAGACGCGGCGGACGACTTCGCCCGCAACGAGCCGGATCCGGCGGCCGGGCGCAAAGCGATTCTCTACATCGCCGATCAGCTCTCCCTCGTGACCCAGATCCTGGCCGATCCCGATCTGCAGCGCCTGATCGACAGGATCGGCCGGACGACGACCTTGGCCATGCTGGCGCCGCGGCGCCCAGGCGAGGGGGCGGCGCCGGCGCAGCCCGCCAGCACCACAGCGGGCGCCGGTCCCTTCGACGGCGCCTATAAGGGAGAGATCGGACTGCCCGACGGCTCGGTTGCGATCAGCACGGTTCTGAAGCGGAATGGGGATCGCGTGACCGGCGAATATTACTACGGCGCCGGCCGCGGCACCCTCGCCGGCATCATCGACGGGGGCAACCTGGTCTTCGAATGGAAGGAGGCCTCGGAGCACGGGCATGGTGTCTTCCGGCCGGATCCCGACGGCACGAGCTTCTCCGGCAGCTGGGGTTTCGGGGATTCGGTCAGCGATGGCGGCAGCTGGACGGGGCGCGGGGTGGGGCAATAGGCGCGTGGTCGGTAAAGCAAGCGTGAGCGGCGGTCAGCTTGTCTTCTCCTTCACCGCCACTAGTGCCTCGATCATGCCCTGCAGATTCGCCGCCCTAGCAGCAGATGGCCCGCAAGCATTTTTTCCTTCGATCCTACGGCAAATGAAGTCAGACGAAGCGCCGTTGCTGATTTCGATTCAGTCGAGTCTCGTCCGCACAACCTCTGTCACAGCGGCACCAAGATTCGTCTCCTGCGTGATAGGCTCACTGTCGCCTGACTCCCTAGGCTTCAACAACGCGTGATGGCAACGCATTTTCTGGCCTCTCCGATTGACTCCCATCGACCTCCGCGTTGCCCTACGGCACGATTCTATCGGGCGCAGCCATCCATCGGTGGCGGCGCGCAACGCAAGAAGCAACAACAGGGGGACAGCATGAAGAAGATCCTGCTCGGCCTGGTCTGCGCGGCGGCCTTGATGGGCGCGGGCTTGATGAGCGTCGCTTGGGCGGCCGATATCAAAGTCATCAATGCCGATGCCTGGTTTCCCGAGGGGCCCGTCTGGTATCAGGGCAAGCTCTATTACGTCGAATACGGCCGCAACACGATCATGACCTGGGACGGTACGAAGAACGACACCT
>DATHQQ010000001.1:0-10701 GCA_035482595.1 Verrucomicrobiia bacterium | reverse complement strand
CGGCGAGGGCTGGACGGCCTGGATCTCGCCCCGGCTCAAGACCAGCTCCGGTGCGGCCGCGGCGTCGCCCGACAGAAGCTGGCGAAAGCCATTATCGTTTTGAATCGTAAGCCCGGGATATCCCGCCGAGACGATCGGAGTCAGGGCGTCATGGGACAGCGACAGAGGCAGGGCGACCGGCGAATTCACGTCATCGACGCGGATGACGGCGTAATCGTCCGAGCCCTTGGGACCCAGCGGGGTGCTGGCAATCACCTGTCCGATATGGAGCCCGCCCAAGGTCTTGCTGGTCACGCCCACCCGGCCGTCCTTCGCTCCTTCGACGGCATGGCGGTTGGTCACGACGTAATTCGGCGCGATGAAGAAGCCGCTGGCGCTGCTGCTCTCGGTCAGAACGAGCACCACCGCATGGGTCAGCAGATCGACCAGCTCGCGCTGCCCCAGCCGATGCGCAGGCGCTTCGGCCGCGGATACCGCAGCCCCGGTGGCATTGCTCGCCTCTTGCTGAACCGCCTTGGGCGAGACCTCCATCCCCAGCTGGCCGCTGCTGGGTGCCAGGGAGCCGCTGCCGTCGGCCGGCGGGATCGGAATGGCCGGCGCGGCCGGATCCTTGACCGTGCCGGGCGGGCAGATGTAGCCGATGAGCGCGACCCTCAGCGCCGCGATTTCCGCGCTCAGCGCCTCCCCTTTCGCCCGCGCCTGATCGAGGGCCGATTGCTGCTGCGCATCGGGCGGGGGCGGGGGCAAAGTGCGATAGACCGTTTCCGGCTTGCGCAGCGCCAAATAGAGGGCAAGGGCCAGGATGGCCAGCAGAAGCCCGCCGAACACGACCCACCAGGCCCAGACAAGCAGCCGCGAGCGCGAATCCCGCGGGTCGTTGGCCGGCAACGCCGTCGACGCTTCAGGCATGTTCTTCGGTCTCGCCCTTTTGCCGGGAACACCCGGGCCATCCCAAGGGTTGCCGCATCAAGACAAATTTCATGACCGCAACCTGCATGGATCGGCGGATCCTTCCCTTCACCGGCCAGTGCCTTGACAGCAATGGCACCCGCATGGTCGGTTGCCGGGCAGTCGCACGAGCCTGTCATCAATCATACGGGACGGCAAGGCACGGATGACTCTCGTCATTTCCACCCATCTCGCCGGCCGGCGCCCGCTCGGCGTCGGCAGCCAACAGGTCATCGACGGTTATCCGCAGCTCGTCCGGGTGATCGAAAGTCGCCTCGGCACCCAGGATGCGCGGCTTTTCGCCCGGCCGGAGCGCCGCTCCGACCCGTCCTGGATCGACTGGCATAGCGCCTATGAAGGCCCCGTGGTTCCCTTGGGCGAGCTCCCGCCGGAACGCCGGGCGGCCGTGGATGCCGCGGTTTCGGGCAGCCTCGCCCGCATCAGGAGCCTGGCGGAGAGCCTGCAGCAAGGCGATGGCAGCGCCCGATTCTTCGGGGACGTGCTCACCCGCGCGGCGACCAGCCCCGGTCCCGACAGCATCTATCTGGTGGGGGAGCACCCGGTTCTGGTGCTCTGGGGATTCGAGCCGGAGAGCCGGATGCCGGTCTTCGTTCCGCCGGCGGCGCCCGCTATGGCCGGCGCCACCGACCTGGGGGCGCTTGCGGTCGGCCGCGCGGCGGGGCAGAGCTGGTGGGCGGCGCTCTGGCGCTGGCTGCTCCTGCTCCTCATGCTAGCGCTCCTGATCCTGCTGCTGCTCAAATCCTGCACCCCCTTGGCGCCCCTGGTGGTCGAGCGCCAGGACAAGGCGCCCGATCTGACGGGTGACATCGCAGCGGCCGACCGGGATGCCGACCGGCGCGCCGAGGAGCTGAAATCCCTCCAGGCGCTGCGCGACCGCCAGCTGGCGACCTGCATCCTGCCCACCCCGCCCCCGACCGTTCCGGCGCAGATCGAGCCGGCGGTGCCTCCGGCGACCCCGCCGAAGGTCGCCCAGACTCCGCCCAATACGCCACCCAAGCTGCCGCCCTTGGCGGCCTTGCCGCCGCTCCCGGCGATCCCGAAGACCAAGCCGCCCCAGGTCGCCGCCAAGCCGCCCGATACGACCTCGCCGACGACGAAGCCGAAGCCCGCGAGTTGCGTCCCCCAGCGCATGCCGCATGACGCGCCGGAGGTGGTCATGGTCGTCGACGGCTCGGGCAGCATGGGCGAGCAGTGGGGCGGAACGGGGTCACGCCTGGACGCCGCCAAGCGCTCCATCGGCCAGTTCGTGGACGGGCTGCCGGGCGACGTGGATGTCGCCTTGATCGAGTTCGGCGGCTGCAACGATATCCAACGGGATTCCTTCTACAGCCCGCCCCAGCGGGGCGTGCTGAAGGGACGGGTGAACGGGCTGCAGCCCAGGAACGGGACGCCGCTGGGGCTGTCGGTGGAGCGCGCGGGCCGCATCATTTCGAGCAAGCGGCCCGGGATCATCGTCGTGGTGTCCGACGGCGCCGACACCTGTCGCGGCGATCCCTGCGCCGCCGCCCAGGCCATTGCCGCCGCCAAGCCCAATGTGCATGTCAACGTCATAAGTATCGGCGACGAACCCAACAACGCGGCCCAATGCATGGCGCAATCGACGGGTGGCCATGTGTACAAGCCCGGCAACGCTATCGAGATGGAGAAGGCGATAAGGCAGGCCAGCGGCGAGCCTGATGTGCGGCTATGCCAATAGATGTCGCCGGACCCCTGCTTCTCACCACCCGACCCGAGGGCTATCGCCCGCTCGGATTCGGCGGCGAGCCTATCCACGCCACCTATCGCAAGCTGGTGGCGGTGATCGAGAGCCGGCTGGGCCCCGAGGCGGCTCGCTATCTCGCCCGGCCCGAGGTCGACGAAGCGACCCACAGCATCGGCTGGCACGCCGCCTGCGATGGTCCCGTCCGGCGCTGGAGCCAGCTCACCCTGGAGCAGCAGGCCGCCATGGCCACGGCCTTCACCAATCTGCAGGCGCGGCTCGGGAATCTGGCCATCGAGCTGGAGAAGGCGGGGGCTGCCGGCGGGGCGAAGGAGAATTTCGGCCATGCCCTGCGCCTGGCCCTGCGCTCCCCCGGCCTCGACTATCTCTTCTTCGTCGGCGACCAGCCGGTGCTGACGGCCTGGGGATCGGAGACCGGTGCGGGCGGGTTCGACAGCCTGGCCTTCGATCCCACGGCCCCCGGGCGCGCCCTGACGACCGGGACCGTTCTCGAGGCGGCGGCCGTGCGCAGCGGCCCTTCCTGGTGGCGATGGCTTCTTTGGCTGCTCGGCCTTCTGCTGTTGCTTCTGCTTCTGCTGTTCTTCCTCAGATCTTGCCTGAACGTGCCCGTTCCCCTGGTCGACAAGATCCTGCCCGATAAGCTGCTTCCGGCGCCTGTGGTCCCGCCGGAAACGCCGCCAACCGGTACGACGACCGTCGAGCCGAACGGCACCACGACCGTCGTGCCCGGCGGGGGCACCATCGTCGGGCCAGGCGGCACCATCGTCGGGCCAGGCGATGGCTCGGCCGTGCCCGGGGCGGAAGGCGGCAATGTCGTACCCGGCGGGACACTGCCGGGGGGCACGGACAACGGGGCGAACCCCTCTGCCACGCCCCCGAACGGATCGGTGCCGCCGGAGGGCGCGATTCCGCCGGAGGGATCGGTCAATCCGCCGCCGGCCGGCACGGAGCCGAACAACCCCGCAGGCGCGGAGCCGAACAACCCCGCCGGCACGCCGCCGTCGCCCGACAACCCGGTCGCCACGCCCCCGAACCCCGATTCCTCGCAAGGCCAGACTGCCGGATCGCCGCCTCAGCCGTCCGGCGCCGAGCCGCCGACCTTGAAGCCGCCGGCCGATCAATCTTCGACCAATGGCAACAATCCGCCGGCTGAAGCGTTAAAGATTCCACCTCCCGGCAGCAACAGCCAGGGCGTCGGATTCCTGCAAGGCGTGTGGAAGTCCAAGACCAGCCTCTACGACCGCGCCACCGGTAAGCCCCTCACTCAGACCTATAGCTTCGACAAACAAGGCAAAGGGACCGTCACCATCTACCGGGCCGATTCCAGCCAATGCAAAGGCGAGGCGCGCGCGCAGATGACCGCAAATGGGGGGGTGCGGATCCAGGATACCGGTCCGGTCGTCTGCCCGGACGGGACCACCTACGCGCCGTCCGTGACCCAATGCGAGCGGGGCAAGAACGGCGAAGCGAACTGTACGGGCGTAAATAAGGCCGGCTCGACCTATCATGTCGAGATCGCGCGATAGGTTTGCGCGCGGTGTCTATGCTGTCGTGGTTGCCTTGCGCGGCCACGGGCTTTCTGACAATGATTCCGCTTCTTCGGCCGGCTTGTGGCACCTCAGGGCTGCGGGCGAACGAGGATTTATCGGGCCCCCATGACCATCAAAGAGCCGCTGCGTCACCACTCCCGGACGGTCACCGTCATTCCCCATAGCGGCATCCAATTCCTGGATTTCCGCATCAATTCCAAAGCAGGCGGCGTACCCCGCGAATGGGGCTGCTATGACGTAACGACGAAGGACGGGATCAAGAAGGCAGCCGCGCCAGGGGTCACCGAATTTTGCCTGGTGCGGCGCGACGAAGAACCCCTCCAGCGCGAGACCGCGGCACTTCCGGTCAAATACAGCCTGGGGCCACGTGAAATCTTCGAGATGTTGGAGCGCCGGTGGGTCCCGATCCCCCTCTTCCGGCGCGTTGGCCAGGGCTTTTTCAACGGCCCGACGAATTGGGCCCGCGCGCGACTCATTCCCCTGCCCGCGCCGGATGCGGAGGGAAACGACTACCACCTCGTGCTGGCCCTCGATACCAATCTCATGCCCTTCACCGAGGGGCGCCCCTATCTGGCGCCCTCCGGCCGGGATGCCGAGGCGGGACTCGTCTTCTCCCTCGCCAACCGGCTGGATGCGGTGAACTGGTTTCTAGGCGAGGAATGGGTGCGACTCTGGATCGATGAGCTGTTCCGCGAGATGCTCGAACATCGCCAGAGCCGGCGGGTCGGACGCCGTCGCGTCGACCCCATCAGCGAGACGGATATCGACGAGGAGCTGGCGGGCACCGGCCCGGCGGAGCCTCTGCTGCGCTACGCCGCCTTTCTCGATCTTCTCGACCGGACGGAGACCCTGCCGGAAAGCTTTCGCCTGGTGGATGTCTCTTCCAAGCGAGGCCAGCGCTCCATCGATTGCGACCTGATCCTCGATGTCGGCAATTCCCGCACCTGCGGGCTGGTCGTCGAGCGTGAGGGCAGCCGCGCCGATCTCAGCCGTGCGGCCAAGCTGGAGCTTCGGGATCTGTCGTCGCCGCTGCAGGTCTATAGCGATCCCTTCGAATCCCGCGTCGAATTCGCCCGCGTCACCTTCGGCAAGAACCATCTTTCCCACCGCTCCGGGCGCAGCGACGCCTTCGAGTGGCCGACGCTTGCCCGTGTCGGGGACGAGGCCACCAGGCTGGCCGGCCTCAGGGTCGGCAATGAAGGCAATACGGGGATGTCGAGCCCCAAACGCTATCTCTGGTCGCAGGAGCCGACGAAACAGCCCTGGCGCCTGAACTACCATAGCGCCGGCGGCGACACGGAGCCCTTCGCCGCCCAGGGCCCCTTTGCCGTCCTCATCAACGATCTGGGCGAGCCGCTGCATCTGCTGGCCGACGACAATCCCAACAAGCTGCCGGCCATGGATCCCCGCTATTCGCGCAGCAGCCTCTTCATGTTCGCGCTGGTGGAGATCTTCCTCCACGCCATCACCATGATCAATTCACCGGGCCACCGGCTGCAGCAGCCGAATTCCGAGAATCCCCGGCGGCTGGCCCGCATCATCATGACGATACCCTCGGCCCTCTCTCTGGCCGAGCGCCGGATCCTGAATATCCGCGCCCATGCCGCCCGCGATCTCGCCTATCGGCTGCTGCGCATGATCGGCGGAGAGGACATGCCAGCGCCCGAGGACACGGTCTCAGCGGCGGCGGCAAGCGCGGAGCCGGTGAAGGCCAATGTCGATCTGCCGCAGATCCTGTTCGAATGGGACGAAGCCAGCGCCACCCAGGCCGTCTACATGTACACGCAGATCGCCCGGAATTTCGCCGGCCATGCCGGCGCCTTCTTCGATGTCATGCGTCGGGCCGACAACACGACACCCAAATCCCTGCGGGTGGCGACCCTCGATATCGGCGGCGGCACAACGGATCTCGTGGTCATCGACTATCGCTATGACGGCGCCGGCGCCAATACCACCATCTTTCCCGAGCAGCTCTTCCGCGAGGGCTTCAGCATCGCCGGCGACGACGTGGTTCTCCATGTGATCCAGGAACATGTGCTGGGTCCCATCGAGGATGCCGCCGAGGCCGCCGGCGTGCCCTCGGGGAGTGCCACGATCGCCGAGCTCTTCGGGGGCAATCGCGCCGGACAGGGCGTGGCCTGGGAGGTTCGCCGCCAGCAATTCGCTGTCCAGGTCGCCCAGCCGATCGCGCTGCGCATGCTCGCACGCTACGAGGCCTCGGAGGAGAGCGGCGACCGCACCGCCCAGACCTTCGGCTTTCCCGAGCTCTTCGCCGAGGGCAAGGCGCCCAGCCCCACCATCCTCACCTGGGTCAACGACGAGATCGCACGGCGCGGCGGGACCGGCTTCGACCTCAGCAAGGTAAAGTTCACCGTCGATTTCGGCCATCTCGAGCGCACGGTGCGCAGCGTGCTGCAGCCGATGCTGGAGGTGCTGTCGGAGATCATCTGGCGCTATCGCACGGATGTCGTCCTGGTCTCGGGCCGCCCCTCGCGCCTGCCCGCCATTCACGAATGCCTGCGCGAGGCCCTGCCGATGTACAACGGCCGGATCATTCCGCTGCATCATTTCCATGTCGGCCATTGGTACCCCTTCCGCGATTTCCAGGCGCGGATCGACGATCCCAAGACCACGGCTGCGGTGGGTGCCATGGTCAGCGTGCTGGCCGAAGGCGGCATCGAGGGCTTCAATCTGCGCGGCGACAAGATGCGCCATCTGAAATCGACCGCGCGCTTTATCGGCAAGCTGGACGGCAGCGGCCGCATCCCGGCGGAAGATACCTATTATTCGGATCTGGACCTCGACGATCCGGATCGCGAGCTGCCCGACAACAGCTTCGATTTCCGCGGCGTGATGGCGCTGGGCTTCCGGCAGTTTCCCAATGCCTGGTGGCCGGCAACCCGACTCTACACTTTGGACTATGTCAGCGATCAGGAGCGCGCGCGGCTCAACGCGATGACCCCCATCTCGGTCAGGCTCGCCCGCCGGCGCCAGCGCCAGGACAAGCTGAGCGAGGATCTGATCATCGAGGAGGCCCGCAGCTCGCCGGACAGCGGTGCCAAGCAGGTGAAGGGCTCGCTGGCCCTGAAGCTTCAGACCCTGCCCGACAGCGAGGGCTATTGGCTCGATACCGGCATCCTGCGGCAAAGCTAAGGAAGGGATACTGAATGGCAGACGAGGCGCTTGCCCGCGCCGCCCGGGATCTCGGCGGCGCCGCCGTCGACGCCCGGCATTGGGTGGCGGAGGTTCAGGTGAACGCCCCGCGGGTGGCGAGCGAGGCGCTGTCGCTGGTCGACGGCGCGCGCCGCATCGAGAGCGCGGCCGGCAAGCTCGAGCGCGCCGCGTCACGGCGCATGTGCATTGGCGTCTTCGGCCCCAGCCAATCGGGCAAATCCTATCTGGTCTCCAGCCTGTGCAAGCCGCCGCCGGGCTCCGCCGGCGGCAAGGAAACGGTGGTCGCCGAATTCGACGGGCAGGAGCTGGATTTCCTGAAGGAGATCAACCCGCCCGGCGACAAGGAATCGACGGGCCTCGTCACGCGGCTTTCGACCCAGCGGCGGGAGACGCCGCCCGGCTATCCGGTCTCCCTGCAGCTTCTCTCCGAGACCGAGCTCGTCCGGGTCCTCGCCAACAGCTACCTCTGCGATTTCGATGCCAACCGGCTCGAGTTCGATCCGCCGGTGCCCGGCCCGAACGAGGTGCGCGACCTGTTGAACGAACTGCAGCGGACATCGGGTGGCGCCGTTATCGCCCCCCATCTCGACGAGCAGACGATCTTCGAGCTCCGGGAGTATTTCACCCGCAACTTCCCCACCCGGACGAGCTGGCTCGCCAGCGAATATTGGAGCTTCGCCCAGCAGAATGCCGGACGCCTGTCGCTATCCGATCGGGCCCGCCTCTTCAGCGTGCTCTGGGGCGGCATCAAGGAATTCGACGAGCTCTATCTCCGGCTGACGGCGGCCCTGGCGCAGCTCGACTTCGCGCCCACCGCCTTCGCCACCATGGATGCCATCCAGCCGCGCGATCGCAGCATCATCGATGTCGACCGCATCAAGCTCGAGCTCGGCACGCCCGATGACGATCGCGATCTGGTGAAGGTAGTCGGCATTGGCCCCGGCATCCGGCGCGAGGCGCCTTTGGCGCGCGCGGTGCTTTGCGCGCTGGTGGCCGAGCTGCATATCACCTTGAAGAACCCCACCTGGCCGATTTTCGACGCCGTCGACCTGCTCGATTTCCCGGGCGCCCGCTCGCGCGAGAAGTACAGCAACATCAACGACAAGGCGGAAAGCGAAAAGGATCGGGCACGCCGGCCGCGCGAGCTTTTCATCCGTGGCAAGATCGCCGTGCTCTTCCAGCGCTACACGGATGAGCTGGAGCTGACCTCTTTGCTGCTCTGCATGCCCGGCGGCACCGCCGAGGTGAAGGATCTCGGCCTGCTGGTGCGGGAGTGGATCTTCGCCACCCATGGCGAAACCCCGGCCGAGCGGCGCGAGCAGCGCAACGCCCTCTTCCTCGTGCTCACGAAATCCGATCTCGAATTCGTCCGCAAGGATGGCGAGGACGAGGAATCGCGGCAGCGGCGATGGTATCGGCGCATCTTCGCCTCGATGATCGAGCTCTACCAGCGCGACATGTGGCTCGACGATTGGAACGGCCGGCCCTTCGACAATGCGCTCTGGCTGCGCAATCCCAGCATCGAGCAGAACCACCTGGTGACCTACAAGACCACGATCCAGGATGGGCGCGAGGTCGCGATCGAGCCCAGGGTCGAGACGGGAGTCGCCCCTACGATCATCGGCGAGCTGCCCAAGCTCAGGACCTATTTCCTGCAGGACAAGGATGTCATTCCCTATTTCCGGGAGCCCGCCAAGGCCTTCGATGCGCTTCTCACGCTCAACGACGGCGGCGTCGGCTATATCGTCGAGCAGGTCTCGGCGGCCTGCGATCCCGCCGTCAAGCTCGAGCAGATCCGCCGTCGCCTGCTGCGCCAGGCCGGCCTGCTGATCCAGCAATTCGCCCGCTTCTACGATGCCGGCGCGCTGGGCAGCCGGGACGAGACGCTGAAGCGCTCGCTGGCCACCGTGAACGCCGTCGGCGCCTCGATCCGCACCGAGGACGGCTACCGCGCCATGGGACATTTCGTCGCCGCCTTGTCGGCGCAGGAGAACGCCTTCTACGAGCTCTATCTGGACGTCGCCAGCCTGTCGGGCGTCGAAGAGGGCGACAGGGCGGCCAGCGCCCTCAGCCGTGGCCCCGCTCCGGCCAACCTGCCCGATGTCTTCGCCGCGCTGGAGACCAACGGGAAGGAGCCTCAGGAATCGACTTTGAGCCGGGGGACGGCGGCGATCTTCGCCCAGCGGGCGGTGCAGACCTGGATCCGCGACCTGCGCCAATTCGCGGCGGATGAGACGGATTCGCGGCGGCGCCACCTCGATCGCGATTCGGCGGAATATCTGGCCGAGCAGCTGATCGGCGCCATCCATCGTCTCGGCGTCGCCGCGGCCATCGCGCGGGAAGTGGGCGCGTTGATGTCGGTCTCGGCGAGCTGGGAGGCCGGGGCGGCGCTGGCCGCTTGCATCGCCGCCAACCGGATCAACGATGTGGTGGGTTTCCTGGGCTTCGGCGACCGGCCGGAGGGCGAGCGGCCCCCGGTGCCGCCGGCGCCGCGCACGCCCATCCGGCGGGCCTTCCGGCCACCCGAGCCCTTCTCCGTCATGCCGATCCTGGGCGACAAGGCGAAGCCCATCGCCACCGACTTCGCCATCGATTGGATGGCCTCCTTCGTCCAGACCTCGGTGGACAATATCGGCCATGCCCATGGGCGGGATATCAGCCCAGAGCAGAATGCGGCGCTGGGGCGAATCATCGCGCGGGCCAGGCTCGATGCCAAGCTTCCGGCGGCCTCGGCGAGCGCGACCTGATGATCAGGATCGCGGCAGCGCAGGAAGAGTCGGATCCCAATGGCTGGTGCCGATTGCGCATCGAGGGGCTTGGCCTTTCCGCCCCCCGGCCGGTCGAGCTCTATTTCAAGCGCGGCGGCGAGCGGCAGCCCTTCCTGACGGAGCAGGGCTGGCAGCAGGCGATGCACTGGCTGACCTTCAACGATACGCGGCTGGACGGCGCGGACCTGGTCCTGCCCATCGGACCGGCCCAGACCTGGTTCCTCAGCGATGTGGCGACGATAGAGATCGGCCTCCGCCTTCCAGGCTCCAGTGCGGAGCCGGAGCGCGCGCGCCTCGCCTGGCCCAAGATCATCCTCGATGCAAATGCGCGGCCCGCCGCGGTGGTGGCTCCCCCGCCGGTGGAGGAAGCGCCGCCGGCTCCGGCACCAGAGCCGCCCCCGCCGCCCCTGGTCGCCGATACGCCGATCGCCCCACTCGCTGACCCGTCCCCGGTGGGGCGGTCCAAATGGCCCTGGATCGTCGCCGTCATCGTCCTGGCCGCGGCCTCGCTCCTGGGCGC